>CADCOC010000070.1 GCA_902802945.1 uncultured bacterium
ACAACTGGCTTTGCGCCAACAGCTCCGGGGTGACGATCGAGGGCGGTTTGCCCGGCGCGGACACGACAATCGTCATCGCCGGCCAGACGACGTTCTCCTTCCCCGAGAACGCGACGCTGTCCTACCGCACGATCCGATTTGACAACGTGCAGCTCGCGACGGACGTCAACTGGAACGGCATAGACTTTACAAAGGTCGCGCCCGGGGTCTCCATCGACCTTTGCGGAAACGACTTGGAGATGACGGCGTTCAACGGGAGCGTGATTGACGCATGGTCCGTGACCGACAGCTCGGCGCAGGGCTCGGGCGGCAAGTTCGTGTTGACCGTCGTGGAAGGCGACGAGTTCATCAACGGCATAACCTCGGATAACGGCGGAATCGCGCTTTCCGGAACGCTGCGGTTCGTCAAGGAGGGGACCGGTGTGTATTGTGCCCGCAGGGCGGGACAGACCTACACGGGCGGAACGCACGTGAAAGCCGGGACGGTCATCTGCGACATCGGGACGGCAAATGCCGCGAACCGCAATCCGTTCGGAATCGGCGACAAGACGCAGACCATTCGGATCGAGAAGGGTGCGGTCCTTGACTTCAACACCAACATCAACGGGAGCATCTACAACTACGAACTAGGAGGCAAGATCAAAGTCCGTGGCACCAGTCAGAACGCGGCATGGTGGAGTAATGCCTCAACAATCGTATGGATGCAGTTGGCGGCAACGATGAGAACGACTACGCGGAACTGAATCTGAACGGCAAGACCTTGACCGTGGAAATCAACGTGGGCAGCGGCAACGACTGCCAATGCTACGCCAGGTATTTGAGGATTACGCAAACGGGGACGATAAAGATAAACGCCGCTTCCGCAGGGGCGTTGCAGATCGACGCCTCCTTGACTGATTTCTCCGCCGCAAATCTCCAGTTCGAGGGGAACGCATTCCTTTTCCTGGCCGGCAACAATACTGGCTCAATTCTGGTGAGAGACTTTGCATACACGAACACGAGGAATTACTGGGCGGCGCATAAGCACTCGGCGCGCAAGGTGGTTGTCGGCGGCGTCTATAAGGCAGGAGCATATCGTCCGCCGGTGGAGCTGAACAATGGCGCGACGCTTGACCTTTCGGGCATTTCGGACAGCTGGAATGCTACGGGACACAACGGCAATATAACCGCCAATAGCACGTATGTCAGCAACAATCCGGGACAGGTGACGTTCGCGTCCGGCGCAACCATTACGGTCGATTTGGGCACACGCGCGTTCGGACAGGGCAAGACGAAGGTCGTGAATTGGGCCACCCCGCCGACCAACGTGACGTTTGTCCGTGGCGCGGAGGTTCCGCGTGACATCTCGTTCAAGTTGAAGGACGACGGCCTCTACGCCTGCCGTCCAGTCGGTGTGATGATCTTGGTGAGGTAATCAGATGAAAACATTGACTATTGCCGTATTTGTAGCATCCTTGCTTGCCGGCTTGGCACTTTCCGCGTCGGAGGCAAACGAGGCGCGGAAGGCGTTGAACATCGTGAACTTCGTGCGGTCGGCGGATCCGCGTCAGCCGCGCGCGGAGATGATCAGCGCGGTGCGCGAGGAGGTCGCCCTGAACCTCAAGTACGGGTTCAAGAACACGATCCTTCTCCAGTACGACGCGCTTGTCGATCCCGAGATGATGGCCGAGGCACTGAAGAGCGACAAGGCGAAGACCGAGTTCGGGCTCTGGTTCGAGATGTCGCGTCCGCTCAACGAGGCGGCGGGGCTGCCGTGGAAGCCCAAGGGCGCGCACAAGAACTGGAACTGGGACTGGCACATCAACCCCGGCTTCTTGATGGCGTACGACCATGCCGGACGCAAGGCCATCATCGACGCGGCGTTCAGGCGGTTCAAGGCCGACTTCGGGTACTATCCCAAGAGCGTTGGTTCGTGGCTCCTCGACGCGTGGTCGATGGACTATATGGAGAAGACGTACGGCGTCGACGGCTTCTGCATCTGCCGCGAGCAGGACAACACGGACGCCTACGGTCTGCGCGGCGGCTACTCGAACGGCGCGTACTACCCCTCGAAGAAGAACATGCTCTCGGCCGCCGTCAACATGGAAAACGCCGTGAAGTCGCCAGTCTTCAAGATGCTCACGCCCGACCCGATCTACAACTACGGCAGACCGTACAACCTCTACCGGGGCTTCCCGCACAATAACCCGCCGACCATGGAGCCTGCAATGTCCGGCGGGTTCAAGCCGGAGAACGTGGACTGGTACTTTCGCGTCTATACCGAGCCGAAGGGGTTGATGAACCTTTCCTACATGCAGGCGGGGCAGGAGAACTCGTTCTGCTGGTACAGGATTTCGCGCGGCTGGCCGATGCAGTGCGCGAAGATCGCGGCGGAAGCGGCGGCGGGGCGTTTCGTCGTGGAGAAGATGTGCGAGACGGCGCGCGCGTTCAAGGCCGCGCACAAGGCGAACTGCCCCCAGACGCAGATCGCGCTCGAGGACTGGTCCGGATTCGGCCGCAAGAGCGTGTGGTACAACAGCCGCTTCTACCGCGCCAACCTCATCATGGACGGCAAGCGCCTCGTCTTCCGCGATATCCACAAGATGTCCGACGACTTCGAGGAGCCGTTCCTCGACAAGGTCTGCACCGGCTGGCAGGCGCTCTACTACACGCCGCCCGTCGTCGACCAGTGGATGTTCAGGGGCAAGGGCGTTTCCGGCGTGATGTCGTTCGGCGGCGAGTTCGCGTCCATCGAGACGGCGGCGGACGGCGACGCGCTCGTCGTGACGGCGAAGCGCGCGGACGGCACGGCGGCGACGGTGAGGTTCGAGGAAGGGCGCATCGTCGTTTCCGGCGCAGGGACACTCGATGCTGAATACGAGACGAAGTTCCGAAAGGACATTTCCATCGCGGATGGTGGCATCGGTTTTGTGTTCCAGGGATTCCGCTACCGCGTACCCGTGCGCGGCGAGGTGAAGTCCACGGCGAAGGGCTTCAGCATCGCCGGCGACAGGATCGAGCTCGATCTCTCCAAGTTTGGCCGTTAGCGTCAGCAAGTACAAATGCTTTCAAAATTTCCCTAACCATTTCAGACCACCTCGCCCGCGAGGGCAAACTTTGAGAGAGAAACGAAATGAAGATTCAAAAACTGATGTCTGCCGTGCGATTTGCCGTCGTGGCGGCGGTACTGTTCGTCGGATTGGTTGCGCCAGTACAGGCGCAGGCGGCGTCACACGCCGAGCAGGTGCTGGCCCTTGTCAACGCGGAGCGCAAGAAGGCGGGGCTTAAGCCCCTCGCGCTTTCGCAGCGTTGCCAGGCCCAGGCCGACAAGCGCGCGAAAGAGATTTCCCAGCGCGGTCGCTTCAACCACAAGGGTGCCTTCAACGGACTGCACGGATATGGTTGGATGGGCGAGAACATCGCCAAAGGCTACCGCTCCCCTGCCGCCGTCGTCAGGGGCTGGATGCGTTCGAAGGGCCACAGAGCCAACATCCTTTCGCGCAGATTCACACATCTCGGCGTCGGCGTCTGCAGGGGATATTGGGTGCAGACCTTCGGCGGCGGCAGACCCAAGATCATCCGCCGCGTCATTCGCCGGAAGCGCCGCTGATTGAGATATTTTTAACAGGAGACAAAAACAATGAAGATCGTATTGATTGGTTTTGGTATTGCGGCTGCGGCGCTCAAGTGGGGAGATTCTTGAAGATTTTGAGACGCTATGGCATACTTTGATGTGAATGGAGGATAAACAATGCAGAGCAGAAGAGGATTTCTAATGGGATCAATGTTCGCCGGGGCGGGATGCCTCACGGCGGCGAATGTCGTGGCGAAGACGGCACCGGCGAAGAAGCCGGCCGCGAAGGACAATCCCCTCGTCTATCCGATGCGCCCGATGAAGGCGGAGCTGTCGCGCGAACTGACCGTCGCCATCGTCGGCGCGGGCGGACGCGGATGGGGGTATCAGGGATACGGCAAACGCTTCCCCGGCACGATGAAGGTCGTTGCCGTGGCCGATCTCCTGCCTTTCCGCCGGGAACGGATGTCGAAGGCGTGGAAGATCCCTGCCGAACGCTGCTTCTGCGACTATCGCGAACTCCTCGCCGCAAGCGAAAAGGGAAAACTCGCGGACATCCTGATGGTCACGCTCCCGGACCATCTCCACCGCGACGCGACGATCAAGGGAATGGACCTCGGATACGACGTGCTCGTGGAGAAGCCGATGGCGCAGTCCTCGAAGGAATGCCTCGACATGCTCGCGAAGCAGAAGGAGACGGGGCGCATCGTGGGCGTCTGCCATGTGCTTCGGTACGCGCCGTACTACGAGGCGATCAAATCCGCCATCGACCGCGGACTCCTCGGCGAGATCATGTCAATCCAGCACACGGAACTTGTCGACATGATCCACATGTCTCACTCGTACGTGCGCGGCAACTGGCGCAACTCGAAGATCGCGACGCCGATGGTGATCTCGAAGTGCTGTCACGACCTCGACCTCATCAACTGGTTCATCGGGGCGCGCTGCACGCATGCGAGCGCGGAAGGGGAGCTGCGGTACTTCATCCCGAAGAACCGACCGGCGGGTGCGCCCGCGCGATGCACGGATGGATGTCCGCACGAGAGGGATTGCATTTATTCGGCGCTGAAGACTTACGTGAGGCAACGCCGCTGGACGGCCCCGCTGGATTTGCCGCCCAAGGCGACGGACGAGCAGGTGACGAAGATCCTCGCCGCCTCGCCCTATAGCCGCTGCGTGTTCGCGTGCGACAACGACCAGCCGGAGCAGTACGCCGCCGCGCTCCGCTTCGAGAACGGCGTCTCCGTCGCGTTCTCCTACGAGGCGCTTTCGCGCATCGGACAGCGCCGGACGCGCATCATCGGCACGAAGGGCATGATTGAAGGCGGCGGAATCGGTTTCCGTCTTACGGAGCTTGCGACGGGCAAGAGCTGGGACTGGAACATGAAGATACAGGACATCCCCGGCTACGAGCTACAGGGACACGGCGGTGGAGACTTCCGCCTCGTGCGAGACTTCCTCATGGCGGTTGACAAACACGATCCGTCCCTGCTCACGTCGTCACTTGAGGCGAGCGTGGAGAGCCACCTGATCGGTTTTGCCTGCGAGGAGAGTCGTCTCACGGGAAAGAAAATCCGTTTGCACGGATAGTCCCAATCTCGGAATGCCTCTTAACGTCCGTCAAGCAGGAACTGGTAGATCGGTTCGTGTATGATGCCGTTCCTCGAAAAATCCACCTCGTCCATTGACAGGACGTACTTGGGATAATTGTCGGCAATCATCTCCAGCACGGAGAATTCTCTGTCGCGCACCTCCTGCGTCGGCATCAGATACGCGACTTGGATGTAGATCTTGCGTCCGGCACGTTCCGCGACGAAATCCACTTCCTTTCCCCCGACCAGGCCAACCGTCACGTTGTAGCCGCGACGCACCAGATCGAC
Source organism: uncultured bacterium (assembly GCA_902802945.1). Classification (GTDB taxonomy): domain Bacteria; phylum Verrucomicrobiota; class Kiritimatiellia; order RFP12; family UBA1067; genus RUG572. Next base: position 5,434 of record CADCOC010000070.1, read on the forward strand.
CGCGACGATGTTCTCGAGAATCTGGTCGATGCAGGCCTCGTTGTTCCCGAACAGCGCCTCGCGAAACCCATGGTCCGCAAGATACACCTTCTCCTGCGACGACAACAGCTGCTTGCCAACGAGGTCGTTGCGCTTGAGCGTAAGGGCAAGACACGCCTCATTCGCGTACTTGAGATAATTGTACAGCGTCTCCAGCGACACGCTGCGGTTCTCGTGCCTGAGGAATTTCACGACGGACTGCGCGGAAAACAAATGTCCAACTTCCATGATCAAATAGGACAGAATCCTCTCCAGCATGTCAACGTCCCTGATCTTGTGACGCTTCGCGATGTCCTTCAACAACACGGAGTTGAATACGTCCGTGACGTACGCCCGATACACCTCGCCGGATATCCCCGCGTCGTGTACAAAGGGCAATCCTCCTTCCCGCACGTATTTCCTGAACGCATCGCGCACCGTAATCGCCGCGTCGGTCGCCTGATAACACGGAAGGACCTCTGAGAACGACAGGGGATAGACGTGAATTTCGACATAGCGCCCGGAAAGATAAGTGGCAAGCTCTCCCGACAGCAACTTCGCGTTCGACCCCGTGAGATACACATCGACCTTGAAATCCACTGAAACGGCGTTTATCAGCGTCTCCCACCCTTCAACCTCCTGAATCTCATCGAACAGCAGGTATAGGGTTCTTTGCGGATTCTTCGCGGCTTTCACCTTGACGGCCTTCGCCTTAATGAACGTGTAGATGTCATCGACGGTCTTTGCGAACGGCAACATCCGCGACTCAAAGTTCACTTCGACAATCTGATTCTCGGGTACGCCTCTTTCAAGGAGAAGCTCCTTGACAAAACCCATGATAAAAGATTTGCCAGAACGCCTAATGCCGACAAGTACCTTTATTATCGACTTATCGACAAAAGGCTTGATCTTCTTGATATAGAATGGTCTTTCGATCATTTTCTTCCTTTCAGCGCGGCGTTATTATATCATACGCCATACCGAAAAGCAACGCCCAAAAGCGTGTTTCTTTTCGCCATGGCGAAATATTTTTGGCGCACATGCAAACCCTTTCGTTGATGGGTGTCAATGAGGTATATAGAACGGTCGTTCGATCATGCTCATCTCACCAACGCCATCGTACGGCGCGAATCGTCGGGGAGTACGTCGTAATTCATGGAAAACATTTCAGCTCCACCACAACGAATCCGTATGGGCCAAGGTGAATCGTGCCGTCCGGATCGGCCTTGAAGTTTTCCGCGAGAATGGGTTTCTTCGCAGGATCGAGCTTCACACGTTCGGGTACGAACGCGGCGGGTGCCGGACGCTAAAGTCCTTGTTTGTTTGTCAATGGGCGCAAAAGTGATTTCCACGTTCGCGGCGCGATTTTATGATATAATTATCCCGCATTTGAGAAAATGCGCAAAGGCTGAGCGAATGATACTGAAACACAGAGACAGGGAACTGCTGCGGTTCGAGTGGATCGAGCCGCAGGGGGTTCGCGTTGTCTCCGTGAACTCTAAATTCCGATTCGCTCGAACTACAGATAAAGCAGAACATGAAGGCCGATCCGTTCATCACGAAAGCAGAACTGGCCGAACTCTTGCAGGTATCGCCAAGGTGGATAGCCCAAAAGATGAAGAAGCTTCAGGCGGCCGGCGAGATACGGCGCGTCGGTGCCGACAAGAACGGCTGGTGGGATGTCTTGAAAGAGTAAAGCGCAATGGAGATAAACAGTAATTCGATTTTCGGGCGGACGGCGCTGCTGCTCGGCGCGGAGGCGGTCAGTGCCTTTTCGCGGCTGCGCGTGGCCGTGTTCGGCGTGGGCGGCGTTGGCGGATGGTGTGCCGAGTCGCTCGTGCGGAGCGGTGTGGGTCATCTGATGATCGTTGACTCAGACAGCGTGTGCGACTCGAACGTTAACCGCCAGGTGATGGCTACATCGCGCACGATCGGGCAGATGAAAGTCGAGGCGTTGCGGGAGCGGTTGCTGGAGATCAATCCAGCCGCGGAGATTGTCGCCGAGGCGCGCGTGTATTCGGCGGAGACCGCAACAACCTTTGACCTAGACGGTTTCGACTACGTGGTCGACGCTATCGACAGCCTGCAGGCGAAGGCGCATCTCATCAACGCCGTGACGCGGCTGGAGCGTCCTGTGCTCATCTCCTCGATGGGCGCGGCGCGGAAGACTGATCCGTTCCGCATCCGCCGTTCGGAGTTCTGGAAGGTGCAGGGGGACGGCCTTGCGCGCGCGCTCCGCCGGCGGTTCCGCCAGCTGGGCGAGTTCCCGGCGAAGAAGTTCACGTGCGTGTGGAGCGACGAGCCACCTGCGCCGTTGAGCAGGGACGGCGTGCTCGGCAGCGCGGTACACGTCACGGGAATGTTCGGCTTCGCGCTCGCAGGCATAGTGTTGATGTCCTCTCGCCCATAGCGAGTTGCGTCGAGTCGTTTCTACCAGTTGAAAGCCAACGGCCGATTTGGTAGAATAGGCGCGTGCCCTGAATAAGGAGAACTAGAGACAATGCCCGTCAGGAAGATTTCTAACGCGGACTGCGAGATGCTGAACCGGCGCTTCGGCGCGCCGGAGCGGATCGTTTTCCGTCCGTCGCGGCACGGCGTGCCGATCGTCGTGCTGGCGAACCAGTACGGAACGGCGGAGGTTGCGCTCTTCGGTGCGCAGACGGTTTCCTACCGTCCCACGGGCAACCCGCCGGTCTTATACATGCCGCATCCCTACGACGCGAAGCCTGCGGGCGAGGAGATCCACGGCGGCATCCCAGTGTGCTGGCCGTGGTTCGCGCGCAACGGCGCGCCAGGGTCGAAGATCCACGGACTTGCGCGCTACTCGACGTGGAGCGTGCGCGGCACGGAGTATTCCGAGGACATCACGGAGATTCGTCTCGGGTTGTCGTCGTCCGAGGAGACGCGTGCGCTCTGGCCGCACGATTTCGATCTTGAGCTGACGGTGAGCGTGTCCATGAAGCTCACGCTTTGCCTCACGTCGAAAAACACGGGCGACGCGCCGTTCACGGTCACGGAGGGCTTCCACCCGTACCTGCTCGTGCGCGAGCGCGCGGGCGTGAGCGTGCGGGGGATTGACGGATGCGCGTTCAAGGATTTCAACGAGCCCGAGAAGGGCGCGGAGCGTGTCTGGACGGGAGACTACACGCCGATCACGGACGGCAGCAAGGTGTTCATGGTCACGAAGCACGAGCACGTGATGCTCGATCCCGGGCTGAAGCGCGCGATTGCGCTCGTCTCGCGCGGCAACGGGCAGCTCATCGTGTGGAACCCCGGGCCCGGCAGCGCCGAGCGCGTGGAGGATTTTGGCGAGAACGGATGGAACCGGTTCGTGTGCGTGGAGCCCGCGACGATTCCGCCGGGCAAGCCGCTTGAGCTTGCGCCCGGCGAGGAGCACAAGCTCGTCATGGCGATTCAATCGGTGCCCGAAGGGGCAAACAACCAGGAGACACAACAAACATGAAAATGATGACAACGGTGCTGGCCGCGTGTGCGGCGACGGTGACGGCTTACGGCGCGGGAACGTGCTGTGCCCAGGCGGGGGCGTGCGGCCCCTACCCTGACAAGATCGAAGAGGGATTCGTCTCGCTCTTCAACGGCAAGGACCTCACCGGGTGGTGCGGCTCCAAGTCGTACGGCGTGGAGATCTGCAAACAGAAGCTGAACAACGGGACGGTCAAGGAGTTTCCCGTGATCGCGTGCCAGCCCGGGAAGGACAAGAGGAGCGGCGGGAACCTCTGCACCGAGCGCGAGTTCGAGAACTTCATCCTGCGCTTCGAGTTCTGCATGCCGCCGAACGGCAACAACGGGCTAGGCATCCGCATGAGCGACATCAAGAATGACGCAGCCTACTGGGCGATGTGCGAGTTGCAGCTTCTCGATGACGGTGGCTCGCAGTACTACGACGCGAAGGCTAAGAAGGACAGGCTTCAGCCCTACCAGTACACCGGTTCTGTCTACGGCATCGTGCCGAGTCGGCGCGACAACGTCGACAAGCAGATCTGGGGCAAGGAGAAGAACTTCACCGGCGGCGGCAGCTACGTCCGCAAGCCCGGCATGTGGAACTTCGAGGAGGTCCGCGTGATCGGCAGCGAGATCGAGGTCTACCTCAACGGCTACCTGATCACGAAGGCCGACGTCTCGAAGTTCAAGGGCAACGGCGACACGCCCGACCACAGAAAGCACCCCGGCCTCCACAACAAGAAGGGCCGCATCGGCTGGCTCGGCCACGGACACCATGTGATGTGGCGCAACATCCGCATCAAGGAGCTGCCGTCCGACGCGAAGATGGATGAGGTCTGCCCGAAACAGGCGATGGCGTGCCCGGCGGGTTTCACGCCGTACTTCACGGGCAAGGTCGAGGACCTCGCGAACTGGAAGGGCGTGACCACGACCGAGAAGTTCGACAACCCGAAGGTGCGCCAGGCGGCGTCGCCCGAAAAGCGCGCGGCCATGCAGCACGAGGCGGACAAGCGCATGGTCGAGCACTGGTCCGTGCGCAACGGCAACCTGTTCTTTGATGGGTACAGGGGCGGCTATTCGCTTGCCACGAAGAAGGACTACAAGGACTTCGAGATGTGGTGCGACTGGCGCATCATGTCCGTCACCGGCGACTCCGGCCTCTACCTGCGCGGCTCGCCCCAGGTGCAGATCTGGGACGCGCACAACCAGTGGGGCATCGGCTCCGGCGGTCTCTACAACAACAGAAAGAACAAGTCCCAGGCACTCAAGATCGCCGACAAGCAGGTTGGCGACTGGAACCGCTTCCACGTGATCATGCGCGGCGAGAAGGTCTCCGTGTGGCTCAACGGCGAGCTCGTGGTGGACAACACCACGCTCGAGAACTACTGGGACCGCAAGCAGCCGATCTTCCCGTGCGAGCAGATCGAGCTCCAGTGCCACGGCGACCCCACCGAATGGCGCAACATCTTCATCAAGGAGCTGTGAACTGATTCTTATTTTTTCGGCTTGCCTTTTCGCCCAGTTTTCTGTATCATACTCGGCGATTCGCAACAAAAAGAATTTCATTCACAACAGGAGTCAATAAAATGAAGAGTTCGACGATAATGGCAATTGCGCTCTGCGGGGTGCTCGCGTGCGCGGTTACTGGCTGCAAGTACGACGATGAGACGCCGATTCCGAACGACGAAGACATCGCCAAGTCCACGGACATCAATACCGATGGCGACGCATTGCCGACCGACGGTATGACGGATGGCAAGGACGTTGCAACGGCGGACGGCACCGGCGGTGCTGGTGCTGGCGCCAATGCCAACGCCGCAGGCGCCGACTTGAGCGGCATCACGGACGGCGACGGCAACCCCGCCACCGGACTTCCGTTCGACCAGGATCCCAATTTCGTCCGCTGCACGGACGTCGCCTTCGAACCCGTCTACTTCGGCTTCGACGCATCCAACCTGCAGCAGGGCGAGATGGCGAAGGTCGAGGCCGTTGCCGCGCACCTCAAGAAGACGGGTCGCGTCGTGATCGTCGAGGGCAACTGCGACGAGCGTGGTTCCAACGAGTACAACCTCTCCCTTGGCGAGATCCGCGCGATCACGATTCGCGACTACCTCGTGACGCTCGGCGTCGATCCGACGAAGATCCAGACGAAGAGCTACGGCGAAGAGAAGCCTGCGGTCGTTGGCCATGAAGAGGGGGCGTGGAGCAAGAACCGCCGCGGCGAGTTCGCGGTGTTTGCACACAAGTAATCGCGGTTGACGGCTTCTGATGAGCTTCGCGTTCATCTTTGAATCCGTAGGAGGCACCGAGTGGTTCGTTCTGCTCGGTGTCATTCTTATCGTCGTAGGTCCCAAGAACCTGCCTTCCGCCGCCCGCAAGCTCGGTCAGATCATGACCAACCTGCGGCGTGCGGCGGACGAGTTCAAGCGGCAGCTGATGTCGATGGACCAGGAGGTCCGCAAGGAAGTGGACAGCGCGATTGCGGACACTCCCTCGACGCCTGATTCCTCGACGGGATCGGAATCCGATACGTCTTCCGACACGTCGCCGTACGACGGCAGCGACTCGTATTCGGACGACAATCCCTACCCCGGCCATGAGGATTACTACGACGAGACTTCCTACGAGAACTACTACGGCGACTCGCCCGAAGGTGACGCGGACAACGGGGAAAGCGGCGACGAGAAACCATCCGATGAGACTCCGTCTGCGCCCGCGCAGCCGCCTCCGCCGACTGATGAGGAGTTGCGGCGCGTGAAGATCACGGTATCGGCTGCGCCAGGAAAGGGCAAGTGATGGCCGAGTTCATCAAGAACCCCGACGAGTACAACGATCCGCCGCGTCCGTTTTTCGAGCACATTGTCGCGTTGCGTTCCTGTCTGATCAACGCCGTGCTCTCGTGGGCGGCATGCTGCATCGTCGTGGGCGTGTTCTCCCCAACGGTGCTGGCATGGCTTAAGGCACCGGCCGCCGCGCTTGAGGCTGCCGGGAAAATACGGATTGTGAGCCTCAACCTTACTGGCGGATTCAGTCAGATAATGTCCATCGCAATGTGGGGTGGCACGGCGCTGGGCTTTCCGTTTGTGACGTACTTCATCCTTCGCTTCGTGTTCCCCGCGCTTACAAAGCGAGAGAAGATTGCGATCCTGTTCTTCCTTCTGTCTGGGACTGCGTTCTTCGGCGTGGGCGTGGCGTTCGCGTACGGACAGCTTGCGCCGAACGTCGTAAAGTTCTTTGACTTTGTGAACAGCTGGGTAGGCCTTAGCGTGACGGAGGTGCAGATCGAGAACTACGTGCCTCTCATCCTTAAGCTCATACTTGCGTTCGGCCTGGTGTTCCAGGTGCCGCTGCTCCTGTTCGTGCTGGGGTGGCTAGGCGTCATTTCGTCGGACTCCCTGCGCCGGTGGCGCCGGTTCGCGATCGTGCTCGCGTTCTTCCTCGGCATGGTGCTCACGCCGCCGGACCCGATGAGCCAGCTTCTCATGGCCATCCCGCTCATCCTACTCTATGAGCTCAGCATCTGGGGCGTGTACTTCAAGGAAGTATGCTCCGGGGACCGTCCCTCCGCCAAGGGGAAGGCCGTGGGCAAGGAGAATACATGAAGAACAGATGGCTGATCGTGTTCGGCTTTCTGAGCGCGATCCTGCTGGGGGCAGGCCTCTTCATGCTGCCGGTTTCGTCGCCGTCCCACACGTGGATGCGTCCAATGGACGCGCTGTTCACGGCGTGTTCGGCGGTGTGCATCACCGGACTCTCCGTGATTGACATAGGGCGCGAACTTTCCATTTTCGGCCAGTCCGTCCTGTTGTGTCTCGTGCAACTCGGCTGCGCGGGCATCATGACATGCGCCACTTTTTTCCTTGTCGTGGTGGGGCGGCGCATCTCGCTTGCGAGCGAGTTCTCGCTGATGAACGCATACGGCGTCTCCGGCGTGCGCGGCTTCCGGTCGCTGGTCGTGTGGGTTGTAACCGCGATGCTGGTGATCGAGCTTGCGGGCACCGTCCTCCTGTGGCTTCAATTCACGTCGGGTCAGCCGTTCGTCGAGGCGCTGGCGAACGGACATGAGTGGTACAGGGCGTTCTTCTTCGCAGTGATGTCGTTCTGCAACGCCGGATTCTCACTAGACCCAGGCAGCATTTCCGGGTTCCAGAACCAGCCGTTGGTACTGGTCACGATGGGTATGCTGGTGATACTCGGCGGCGTTGGATTCCTCGTAGTCTACAACGTATGCACCATCAAGTTCTGGCGTCGCAACCTGATGACGCGCGGACGCCTCACGCTCCATGCGCGCGTGGTGCTGCAGTGGACGCTTCTCTTCTCGCTTTTGATGTTCCTGCTGTTCTACCTGCTGGAGTGGAACAGGTCGCTGTCGGACTACGGTGCCGTGTCGCGTCCCGCCATCGCCTTCTTCCAGGCGATTACGCCGCGCACGTGCGGGTTCACCGTGGTGCCGGTGGAGGATCTCCATCCCGCCATGCGTTTTCTTTCGGGGGTGATGATGTTCATCGGCGCGGGGCCGGGCGGCGCGGGCGGCGGCATCAAGATCACGACGTTCGCCGTGTTCCTCACCACGATGTTCGCCATCTGCCGCAGACACCGCGACACGGTGATGTTCAAGCGCGCAGTGCCCGAGGCCGTCGTGCGCGAGGCCACGGTCATAGTGATCGTCTTCGCCGCGCTCGTCACCTGCGCGATGACCATCCTCCTGATTAGCGAGGAGGGGCGTCCGTTCGAGTACCTCCTCTTCGAAACAGTCAGTGCCGTTTCAACCACGGGGCTGAGCTGCGCCGACACGACCGCGTCCCTTTCCACAGTGGGGCGCATCGTGATCATGGCGTGCATGTTCTGCGGACGCCTTGGCGCCATCGCCATCGTCATGCTGATTGGCGGACAGGAGGAGCGCATAACCATCCGCTACGCGAAGGAGGAACTCGTTGTCGGGTAAAGAGAGGCAATGCAATGAATAAGTTCAAAATCGGATGCCATTTGTCGTCGGCGGGAGGCTACCTCGCCATGGGACAGACCGCGCGCGCCATCGGCGCGAACGTGTTCCAGTTCTTCACCCGCAACCCGCGCGGCGGCGCGGCGAAGCCCGTGGATCCCGCCGACGTGCGCGCCTTCCTCGACTACGCCGAGAAAGAGGGCATCGGCCCCATCCTCGCCCATGCGCCCTACACGCTCAACGCCGCAGGCGCTGACGCGCGCGTACGCGAGTTCGCGGAGTCCACGATGTCGGACGACCTCAAGCGCCTTGAACTCACCCCCGGCGCGCTCTACAACTTCCATCCCGGAAGCCATGTGGGACAGGGCGCCGAGAAGGGCATCGAGCTCATCTCCTCCATGCTCTTGCGCATCCTCTCCCGTCTCCCGAAACCGCCAACCACCACCATCCTCCTCGAGACCATGGCCGGGAAGGGCTCCGAGGTTGGCGGCACGTTCGAGGAGCTCCGCGCAATTATCGACGCCGTGGAGCAGAAACTCCCTTATGCCTACCGCCTCGGCGTGTGCCTCGACACCTGCCACGTATGGGATGGCGGCTTCGACGTCGTGGGCGACCTCGACGGCGTGCTGAATGCGTTTGATTCGGTCGTCGGCCTCGACCGCCTCCATGCGATCCACCTCAACGACTCGCTCAATGTCCGCAGTTCCCACAAGGACCGCCACGCCTGCATCGGGAAGGGCAAGATCGGACTCGACGCCCTCGTGCGCGTAATCAACCACCCGCGCCTGCGCGATTTGCCGTTTTATCTGGAGACTCCAAACGACCTCGACGGCTACCGGGACGAGATCGCGCTCCTATCCTCCCGCCGATCCTAACTCTGCACTTGATTTCCCCCCGTTTTTTTGGCATAATATTTCAATTCATGTTTGGCTTCTTTAGAAGAAAAGAACAAAAAAATGCACAGCCCGTGATATGCGCGCGGGCTGACCACTGTATTTCGCGCAAAAATATTGACCCTGACGCGCTGAAAGTGCTCTACCGTCTGTCGGGTCTTGGATATGTGGCATACCTTGTTGGCGGCGGCGTGCGCGACCTTCTTCTTGGGCGCAAACCTAAGGATTTCGACGTGGGCACGAGCGCGAAGCCGAACGAAGTGAAGCGCGCGTTCCGCAACTGCTTCCTCATCGGCCGCCGTTTCCGCCTTGCGCACGTCCGCTTCGGCCAAAAGGTGATTGAGACGGCTACGTTCCGCCAGAATTCGCAGACCGTCGGCGAGATCATCGAACACGCGGCGGAGGGTCCGCTCGAGGACAACACGTTCGGCACGCCGGAGACGGACGCCTACCGTCGCGACTTCACCGTGAACGGTCTGTTCTACAACATCAAGGATTTCTCGGTCATCGACTACGTGGGCGGCCTCAAGGACCTGAAGAAACGCCTTATCCGCTCAATCGGCGACCCGATGATCCGCTTCCGCGAGGATCCCGTACGCATGATGCGCGCGATCAAGTTCTCGGCGCGTCTCGACTTCGCGATCGAGCGCAAGACGGAAAAGGCAATCCGTTCGCTCCATTCGTGCATTCTCACGGCGTCCGTGCCGCGACTCTGCGAGGAGCTCTTCCGACTGTTTTCATACGGAACGTCCGAGAAGGCGTTCCGCATGCTCTGGGATTTCGGCCTCATGGGCGATCTGTTGCCGGACCTTGCGAAGTTCATCGACTCAGACGGCGGGGAGAAATCTGCCACGTGGAAGTACCTCGCAGTGCTGGACCGCTACGAGCGCGCCATGCACGAACGCGGGGTGGAGGTCGCGAACGGACTGCGGGCTGCAGTGCTTTACACCGCGATGGCAAAGAGTCGGCCGGGACGCTCACGCGAGGTGGTGGGCACCATGCTCTCGTCCCTCAAGATACCGAAGGCGACATATTTCCTGGCCACGTTGCTGATCGACAGCGTGAAGCGTCTTTCGCAGCCTCCGCAACGCACCCGCCGGCGTTTCATCCACAACCGCGACTTCGCCGACGCGCTCGACTTCAACCGCATCGTGGCCCGCGCGGAGGGCCGCAGCGAAGAAACAATTGATGCCTGGGACGCTATGTCCCGGAAAACGTGCAACGAACAAGGTGACAAAAATGACAGAAAAGAAAGAAGCTGACGTCCAGAATGACGTCGATCCGGCCCTTCCCGCATTCGTGAAGGCGGCACCAGAGCTCATTCCCCTCTGGGACTGGTGGGTCAAGGAGGGAAAGTCCACGCTGATGATGCTTCTCGTCGTCGCCCTGGGCGTAGCCGGTTTCTACGGCGTGCGCGGATACATGCGCAGCCGCAATGCCGCCGCGAGCCAGGCGCTTTCGCGCGCCAACACGGCGGACGAGCTGGCCACTGCTGTGTCCGAATACGGCTCGTCCAATGTCGGCACGGCGCTGAAGCTGCGTCTCGCGAAAAGCCATTACGACGCAGACCACTTCCAGGACGCGCTGGACGTGTACGAGGCGTTGATCAAGGACGCGGCCAAGGACGACCCGTTCCGCGACATCGCAGTGCTCGGACGCGCCTTCTCGCTTGAGGGTCTCAAGAAGTACGCCGAGGCGTCCGAGGCGTTCTCCGCATACGCGGCCGATGAGGACAAGTCGCACGACGCCTTCCGCGTTACGGCCAAGTTGGGTATTGCGCGCTGCAAGGCCCAGCAAGGCGATGTGGCGGGTGCCGAGGCTGACCTGAACGCATTGAAGGAGGCTACCGCTGACGAACAACAGAAGTCGCGCATCGACTTCACGTTGGCTATACTGAAACACTACGACTTCAGCCGCGTTGACGCCTCTCCGCTCGACACGTTCAATCTTCCTGCGGCTGACGCAGCATTGCCCGCCCCTGCGGCCAAGCCTGCACCTGCCCCTGCGGCTAAGCCCGCCCCGGCTCCTGCTGCGAAGCCCGCCCCGGCTCCTGCGGCCAAGCCCGCACCCGCGCCTGCGGCGAAGCCCGCACCCGCGCCTGCGGCGAAGCCCGCTCCGGCTCCTGCGGCAAAGCCCGCTCCGGCACCTGCGGCGAAGCCCGCACCGGCGCCTGCGGCCAAGCCCGCGCCAGCCCCTGCGGCCAAGCCCGCTCCCGCGCCTGCGGCGAAGCCCGCCCCGGCTCCTGCGGCTAAGCCTGCGCCCGCGCCTGCGGCGAAACCCGCACCGGCTCCTGCCCCTGCAACCAAGAAGTAAGAAACCAAATCCAAATCCCATAGAAGAAAGGAAAAAGCCATGGACCAGAATCGTAGAGACTTTTTGAAGAGTGCCTTTTGGACGAGTGCCGCCATCGCGGCCGCCAGCAGCAAAAGCGTACGGGCAGCGCAGCCTTGCTGCAGCGGCGCGGCCGGCAGCATGATGACGTACGCTGCGCCGCCGATCAAGACGCTCCGCGTGGGCGTGATCGGCCTCGGCCGCGGCCGGACGGGCGTGGACAACTTCACGTACATCCCTGGCAGCTATGTGAGCGCGATCTGCGACATCAACGCCGCCCGCCGCAACAGAGCGATCAAGTTCCTGAAGGACCATCACGCTCCCCAGGCGAAGGTCTACGGCGACAAGGGCGCGGAGGACTGGAAGCGCCTCTGCGAGGATCCGGAAGTCGATCTCGTCTACAACGCGACGCCGTGGGAGCTGCACGTGCCGATCGCCCTCTACGCAATGAAGTGCGGTAAGCACGTCGCCATTGAAGTGCCGAGCGCCTTCACGGTGGACGAGTGCTGGGAACTCGTCAAGATGTCGGAAAAGACGAAGTGCCACTGCATGCAGCTCGAGAACTGCTGCTACGGCGAGTCCGAGCTGCTCGCGTACAACCTCTGCCACCTCGGCCTCCTGGGCGAAATCACCCACGGCGAGGGCGCGTACATCCACGACCTCCGCACGTACAACTACGGCAAGTGGAACGACAAGACTGGCGGCGGCGGCTACTGGAACTACTGGCGTCTCCGCCATAACATCGCCCATGGCGGTAACCAGTACCCGACGCACGGCCTCGGCCCGATTTGCATGGACATGGACATCAACCGCGGCGACCGCTTCGACTTCGTCGTGTCCGTCGATTCCAAGCAGGCCGGATTCGAGGAGCTCGGTGCCCGCTACACGGGCAACTCGAAGGACGACCAGTGGCGCCGTTCGCTCAAGGTGAAGATGGCCGACATGAACACAAGCATCATCCGCACCGTGAACGGCCGCACCATCATGGTGCAGCACAACGTCGGCACCGCCCGTCCCTACAGCCGCCTCAACCTCATCCAGGGTACGCGCGGCGTGGTGAATGACTATCCGCTGCGCATCGCGATCGAGGAAGGTCTCGGCAAGGGTGCGCACAACTACGATCCCAAGAAGACCGAGGAAATCCGCCAGAAGTACAAGCACCCGATCTGGGCGCAGTCCGATGAGGTCAAGAAGGTGCTCGGTTCGGTGGGCGGACACGGCGGCATGGACACGTTCATGGTGCTGCGTCTGAGCTACTGCCTGCAGCTGGGCCTCCCGCTCGACATGAACGTCTACGACCTCGCGAGCTGGTGCTGTCTGTGCGAACTCACCGAGAAGTCCGCCGACAACCGCGGCCGCTCGATGGACATCCCCGACTTCACCAGCGGTGCCTGGAAGAACCAGAAGCCGTTCGGCTTCGAGGCCGTCGACTTCTCCAAGCTGGGTCAGAACTTCAACACCGTCGGCTGACCTCGGGTCTGAAGCAAGGAACAGTCGATGGGAAAGCCGTTGAACATCATCGTGTGCGGGTCGCTCGTTCCGGACCCGCTCCAGACGCTTGAACCGTTCGAGACCCCGCAGGGTCCCGGCCTCAAGAACGAGCAGATGCTCCCAAGCGTCCTCGATCCCTGGGCCGCGTGCGCCCTCTACGAGGCGGCCGCGCTTGCGAAGGCGCGTGCCGGCTCGAAGGTGACGCTCGTCGCGCTCGGACCCAAGGCGAAGCTCCAGCAACTCATGATGACCGTCGCGCAGAAGGCGCCGTTCCAGCTCGTCGCCGTGAACGCGCCCGCCGGCGGTTTCACGGACGCGCAGGAGACGGCCACCGAGCTCGCGAAGGCCATCCAGGCGATTCCGGGCCTCGACCTCTCCTCCACGCTCCTCTTCGGTGGCTGCGCAAGCGCGTCCCGCGACGCGGGCGTGACGCTCCAGTTCGTGGCGGAGAAGCTCGGCATCGGCGAGTTCTTCATGGCCGTGGACGAGCTGAAGCTTGCGGACGACGATACCTTCACGGTGCTTGAGCGCGTGGAAGGGGGACAGTACCAGTCCTCCACCTGCGCCGGCTTCCCCGCCGCCATCGGCTGGGCCACGGGCAGCCTGCCCGAGCCCCCGAACAACCCGCAGACGGGCATGATGAACATGCGCGGCGTGATGCCCGCGCTCATGAAGGCGCCGGCCGCGAACGTCGGCACGGGCGGCATCGCCTACGCGAAGGCCGAGGTGCCCGCCGCGAAGCGCGACACGGTGGTGAAGAAGGACATGACGGCGGACGCGATCGCCGCCGAAATCGTGGAGTGGATCAAACAATGAAGATTGCCGCATACAACCTCTCCGGACAAGGCTCCTTCGCGCAGGACAAGCCCGCCCTTGCGGAAGCCATCAAGACAAGCGGCGCGGACATCGTGTTGCTGCCGGGTACGTCGCGCGTGCGTCGCGCCATCGGCGCGGCTGCGCTCTGCGCCGGCGCGCAGGTGGATACGAACGTCGTGAGCCTCGCCATCGACGGTGAGGCAGTTACCGCCCAGCGCTGGCTCTACCGCCAGCGCATCCTCGTCACGTTCTCGCGCGCGGCGCGTCCGTGGGTGATCGTGACAGATCCCTCGCTTTTCGCCGAAATCTGCGCGAAGGCCGGCGTGGAGCCGGCCGCGCTCGACCCGGCCCCCGCGACCTCTTCGCGCACGAAGGTGAACGGACTCGTGGCGGCTTCCGGCGGTGGCGAATCGACCATCAAGCCCGATGCGAAGCTCCTGTTCGTCGCGGGCGCGGGCTGGACGAAGAAGCAGGCGGACGGCGCGACGCATCTCGACGAGGCCGCGTCCACGATCACCGGCTTCCTCGCGAAGTCCGGCGCGTCGCTTGGCTCGTCGAAGAGCCTCGTCGACATGCCAGAGGCGGCGGAGGCGTTCAAGTTCATGTCGCACATGAACCAGGTCGGACAGACCGGCGCGACGCCGCGTCACGCGAAGGGCCTTTCGACATGCTGCCACGGCGAGGAACCGCACGTGGTGGGCTGGCGCTTCATCGGCGAACGCCGCGCCGTGAACCTGGACGCGAACTGCGGCTGGGCACAGGGCAAGGCGGACGTCCTCTACGTGGCCGACGCCTTCGAGGTGATGAAGAAAGTCAACGAGCTGCTCTGACATGCCGGAGCAGCCGCAGACTCCGATGCGCAAATCGGCGATGGTCGGCGTCGTAGGACGCACGAACGCCGGAAAATCCACCGTCGTCAACCAGATGGTCGGCGAAAAGGTGTCCATCGTCAGCCCCGTGGAGCAGACGACGCGCAACACCATCCGCGGCATCGTGGAGGATCCGCGCGGACAGCTCGTGCTGCTCGATACGCCCGGTCTCCACAAGGCGGTCGGACCGCTCGGCAAGCTGCTGAACGGCATGGCGCGCGCCACCTCGGCCGGCGTCGACATCCTGCTCGTCGTTTTCGACGCGGCGCATGAGCCGCAGCTCGAGGACGAGGGCTGGATGCGCCGCGTGGTAAAGGAGCGACCGGAGAAGGTCGTGTTCGCGCTCAACAAGTACGACCGTTCCCCTTTCTACGAGACCATGTTCCGCGATTTGTGGAAGGAAGTCACCACTGGGACAACGGGCATCTTGCCCGTTGAACCACGTTGGGTCACTTGCTGCGGCATCCGCAAGGGCGGATGCGACGCGCTTCTGGATGTACTTTACGACCTGGCGGCCTCCGGTCCCGCGCTGTTCCCCGAGGATGTCGTGACCGACTATCCGCGCAAGCTCGCGATTGCGGACGTCGTGCGTGAGAAGCTGATCCAACGTCTCCGCGACGAGGTGCCGCACGAGGTGGGCGTGGCGGTGAAGGATCTGCACGAGGACCGCAAGCGCGGTTGGGACGTGGCGGTGACGATCTATGTGAACCGTCCGTCGCAGAAGGGCATCGTAATCGGTCCGCGCGGCTCGCTCCTGAAGGCGGTGCGTCTGAGCGCGGAACCGGAGCTTTCCGACATGTTCGGCGTGAAGGTGCGTCTGGAACTGTGGGTGAAGGTCGAGCCGAACTGGATGAAAAACAACCGTCTCTTAGCAGAGATGGGTTACCTCGGCGCCACCCGCTGACTTCGTGGAACGTGACGGGTCCGTAGCACTTAAACTGAGCCGTAAGGTGGGGCGAGCCGAGGTGGGGCGAGCCCTCCGGGCGAGCCGCAGGGCGTGGCGAGCCGCCCGTCGCGACCATGATTACTATAAGATCAAAATTCGCTAGCGATGAGATATAAATCCCTTGGTATGGAAGTCGAAAATCCCATGTAGGGAAGCCAAACCCTCCTACTAGGGAGTTGGGGCACAATTCTGAAGTTATCCTTGAAGCGGCTCAAATTTGTCGAACAATCATTGCGGAAACTTCAGTGCGCGGAGCGAGTTGGGAGAATATGGTTTTTGTCTCAGTTACATCAGGTGGAGCAATGTTATCAGGCGGATTTACTGGAGCTGCTATTGCGGAGGCTGGACCAATCATCTTGGTCGGAACAATAATTATAACGCCTGCTGCAATCGCAGTGCGCTAATTGATATGCCTAGTGACAATAGAGATTCCTGTTTGACGCTTTCCCTATCAGATAGTGTCGCTACGATGTCACTAATTTATAAACTATCGTTGCAATTAGACCGCCGAAATGCTACAATATGCGGGCAAGGAGGCAAAAGTCATGTCTAAAGGCAACTATATCAAGATCATCGAAGACCAGCGCAGGGAACTTCTGGAACTCATGAAGGAGACGGTTATTCCTCGCCGCCCCATGGAGCAGATTCATTTGCTCAGTCCCTGTGCGCAGGTCGTTGTGGGAATGCGGCGCTGCGGTAAATCCGTTCTCTGCCGCATGGCGCTTCAGGCGCATCCTGAAATCAAGTACGGCTACATCGACTTCGACGATGAAAAGCTCAGGAATATACAGGCAGAAGACCTCAGGGACATAGAAGAGGCCGTCTATGTCGTCTATGGCGAGGACATACAGGTGCTGTTCATGGACGAGATTCAAGACGTGCCGGCCTGGGAACTGTTCGTGAATCGGCTTCTGCGCAACCAGATGCATCTCTTGTTGACCGGCTCCAACTCCAAGCTTCTGTCGTCCGAACTCGCCACGCACCTTGCGGGGCGGCATATTCCAATCGAGTTGTTCCCGTTCTCGTTCCTCGAATACCGCCAGTTCCTGAAACGTACGGATGTGAAGACGACGCATGATCGCGCGTTGCTGCGTCGCGACTACGACCGCTACTTCAACAACGGCGGCTTGCCGGAGACGTTCGGGATGGCGGACGCGCGAGGGTATTCCCATACGCTCTACGATGCGATTCTCTTCCGGGACATTCTTCGCCGTTACAAAATCCGGAGCATCAAGACGTTTTCGGACATCGCACGGCTTCTCATGGAGAGTTTCGCCCAGGAAATCTCCTACCAGAATATCGCAAATCGGATGGGCGTGAAGAACATCCGCACCATACAGAACTACATTGGCTACATGGAGGGCGCTTACCTCATCCAGACAATCAACCGCTATTCGACCCATGCCCACGAACGGCTTCAGATCGGCAAGGTGTATGCGACCGACCCCGGCTACATTACGCACTTCACGGGAATATCGGAGGGCGACGAGGCGCGGGGGCGTCGGCTGGAGAATATCGTATTCATCCAACTGCGGGCATTGCGGGAGTGGGTGGACTATGAAATCTACTACTACCGCGACCAGTCGCACGAGGTGGATTTCGTGTTGAGGCGCTTTGGCATCCCGATTCGCCTCGTGCAGGTCTCGTATTCCCTTGATAACGAAAAGACGCGCAAGCGGGAACTCTCGGCGCTTTTCGCCGTCGGGAAGAAATTGAACTGTAAAGACCTTCTGCTCGTCACCGACCATGAGAACGGCGAAGAGAAGCAGGACGGCATGACGGTTCGGATTGTCGATGTGACGACGTGGCTTCTTGAAGCGCCAAAGGAAGAGCCACCCAAATGGGGAGAACCACCGGTATGAAAATGACATCCATGGTGTTTCCGGACTCGCCGCCGTGAAGGCGACGATGATCGGACTGGACGGCAAGAAGAAGACGCTCAAGGCGGCCGAGAAGGGCAAGGCGAAGGTGAGCGGTACGCTCGCTAACGGCACGAAGGTTAGCGCGAAGGGGCAGTTGATCGTTGGCGAAGAATGGTGCTGCGTGCCCGTGGTGGTGTCGAAGAAGGCGAAGTTCGCGTTCGCGGTGTGGTTGCCGAAGGCCGCGACAAGCGCGGCCCTCCCGGTAGTGGTTGGGCTTGTCGAGGACGTGAAGGTCGGGAAGCGGCGGCGTGGCGGTGACGGTGGAGTAAGTGGCAACGGGCGAGGCCGGCCGTACACGCGGGGTGGGGCGGGCGCGGAGGCCCGCTGGGGATTTGCGGGCACGGGGGCCCGCCACCCCGAATGGGAACGCCACCCCGAATGGGAACGCCACCCCGAATGGGAACGCCACCCCGAATGGGAACGCCACCCCGAATGGGAACGCCACCCCAACGCCACCCCGAATGGGAACGCCACCCCGAATGGGAACGCCACCCCGAATGGGAACGCCACCCCGAATGGGAACGCCACCCCGAATGGGGGCCTCTACCCCGGTCGCGACATGCGCGACCGGGGCATGAAATAGGAGGAGTTTTTACTTCACGAGAACCGTCAGGCGACGTGTCTTGTAATCGCCGGCGTTATACATGAACGTCCAGTCGGTGTGATCGTTGCCCTTGTTGGAACCGATGCCGAGGTCGGGCGCTCCGCCAACGGCGAAGTGGTTGTACGCGAACACGGTCGCGCCGCTCTTGGCGTTGTGCACCTGCATGCAACCGTACCCGTTTTGCGCCGGATGCTCATTGTCGTTGCAGTCGTAGATATTGTCGCTGCCGCCCGCATTGGCAAGTCTCTTCTGCGTTCCGTAGTTGCCGAGGAAGAACTCGATGATGCCGTCGCCAACGGCACCCTCCTCCACGCCGATGCGGTTGGACCGCACGACGAGGTTGGAGACCTTGCGCTGGAACGTCGCGCGTGACGCGCACGGAACGCCGAGCTTCGCCGCGTCGTCCGTGAAGGTGTCCATTGCCGCAACAACCCACTCAATCGCGCCATCGGTGCGCTCAAGCTCAAGAGCGTAGGCGACGCGCGTGAACGCGCCGGCCTTCGCCGCCTCGTTGAAGGAGTAGTTGGCGAAGCGGTTCGCCGGGAGATCGGCGGCAAGAACCTTGCGGAAGCCCGCGAGCTCCGGAACCTTGAGCGCGTCACCGAGCTTGGCGTTCACGTCGGTGAGGTCGTCCTCGGGACGGCGCGCGTCGATCTCGAACGGACCGAGCGGGAGGCCCGAATCAAACGAATAGAGCGAGCCGATCCACGGCTTGGAGTAGAGGTAGCGCAGACGACGCGGTTCCTTCACGCCCGGCGCGGAGACGATGAGTTCCCTCCCGGCGAGCGTTCCGTTCGCGCCCTTGTTCAGGATTTTCGCGGGGACGTACTTGCCGTCCTTGCCGGCGATCTCGAAGCCCTTCGCCTCGGAACGGTCGTCATTGTAGGCGTACCAGGAGTTCGCGTTGTCGAAGGACATCACGAACTTGTCGCCCTCGACCTTCCACGACTTCAGCACCGGCGCGTCGTCTATGATGCCGTCAAAGCCGTAGTCGCGCTTCAGGGCGTGGAGAACGAGGCGGCGGGCCACGGACTCCTTGTCGTTCGGATGGATGTCCCAGGAGTTGCCGATGTCGCACGTCGTGATCATCGCGGCGTTCTTCTCCTCGGCGGCGAACTTAGCCTGTCCCATCTGCACGGCGAACCAGCTGCAGCTGAACGGCGCGAGTTGCACGAAGTAGAGCTTGAGGTCGGGGTTCTTGAACTCCTTCGCCCAGCCGTTGTAGAGGTCGTGCATCTTATCGCAATACCGAATGCCGTCACCCGCGTTGGAGCAACCCTGGTACCAGATGAAGCCCTTGATCGCATACGGCGCGAACGCGGCGACCATGCCGTTCCAGAGGTATGTCGGCGTCTGGCGGTCGCCCTTGGCAGGGATATTCGGCTTGTGCGCGAAACCCGAAATCGGCGTCCACGGCTCAATGCGCGTACCGCCCCAGCTGGAGTCGATGATTCCCACGGGGACGCCGAGCGCATCGTGCAGCTCAAGCGCGTAGTAGAACGCCATCGCGGAGAGGTTATGGTTGAACGTCGCCTTGAAGGAGGCGGGCGAATAGTCTCGCCACACTGCCTTCCAGCCGAGACGCGGCGTGCGCGTGGGAATCTTCTGGTTCTTCACGTAGCGGATGAACGGACGACGGGCCATCGCGGTCATCACTGCGCCCTGTCCGTCGCGGTAGCGCGGGCCCGGGCCCCAGATCGGGCACTCGGTGTTGGACTGTCCGCTCGCGAACCACACTTCGCCGACGAGGACGTTCTTGATTTCCTCGGCGTTGGTTGCGCCGGCGACCTTGAGAAGCCGGTTCTCCTTCGAGGCCGGCATCGCGTCGAGCGAGACGCACCACTTACCGTCCGCGCCCGCCTGCGTTGTCTTGGTCTGTCCGGCGAACGTGACGGTCACCTTTTCGCCAGGATCGGCCGATCCCCACACGGGAACGGCGCGCCCGCGCTGAAGAACCATGTTATCGGCGAAGGGCGTGGCTGTTTTCACATGTCCGTACGCCGCGAACGCCGTCGCCAGAATCGCTGGCGCGACAATCATTTTCGATACTTTCATTTCTATGTGTCCTTTCCCCGGAGTCTGATTCCGGATGCGAAAAGTATACCATAAACCAGCACGCGGGGGGAGCGTCTCCACAATTTCCTTTCACGGCGCTATTCGTGTCTGTCATTCAACTCCGTAATAGTGTATAATATTCGCGCCAACCGGAATTGAAAGGAGCAATAATGAATATATTAAGAAGAATAGTGTGCGGGGGCGTCATGTCCCTTACCGCTGTTATTGCACTAGGCGCGTCGGCTTCCATCGACGGCGAGCTGTTCAAGAACCCGCCGGACTCCGCCCGTCCGTGGGTGTACTGGTACTTCATGGACGGCAACACCACGCGCGAGGGAATGAAGGCGGACCTCGACGCGATGAAGAAGGCCGGTATCGGCGGCGTGCTGATCCTTGAAATCGGCGCGGGACGTCCGCCACGCGGCCCCGTGGAATTCCTAAGCCCCAAGTGGCTGGAGCTCTTCGGCTACGCGATCGCCGAGGCCGACCGTCTCGGTATCGAGGTGGCGGTGGGGACAGGCCCCGGTTGGTGCGGCGCGGGCGGGAAGTCCGTCAAGCCCGACGACGCGATGCAGCACACCGTCGCGAGCGAGACGACGGTGACGGGGCCGCTGGACTATTCCTCCGTTCTGCCCATCCCCGCACCGCGCGCGCCGTTCTTCGGCGTTCGCACGCTCACGTCCGAACTGAAGAAGGAATGGGAGAGCTACTACCGCGATGTCGCCGTACTGGCGTTCCCCGAGCCGGAAGGCGCGGAACGTCTTCCCGATGCGGACGAAAAGGCCATCTACCAGCGCGCGCCGTTTTCGTCCCGCCGCGGCGTGAAGCCGTACCTTCCGACGTCGTACAAGGCTGTGCCTCCGGAGAAGTGCGTCGATCCTGACAAGGTTGTTGACCTCACGGCGAAGATGGACGCCGCCGGACGTCTCACCTGGCGCGTCCCCGAAGGACGCTGGACGATTCTGCGCGTCGGGCGCCGCCTGACCGGACAGACCACGCGTCCCGCGCCCAAGCCCGGTCTCGGATTCGAGACGAGCAAGTTTGACCGAGGCGCGATCGAGCGCCACTTGCACGACTATGCGGACAAAATCCTCGCCGCCGCCGGTCCGCGTCGTCCCGGACGTGGCCTCACCACGCTTCACTTCGACAGCTGGGAGATGAGCGCGCAGAACGGTTCCGCCGAGTTCTTCAAGGAGTTCGAGCGTCGTCGTGGCTATTCGCCGCTCCCGTACATTCCCGCCATCAACGGACGCATCGTGCGTTCAACGGAAATTACCGAGCGTTTCCTCTTCGACTGGCGGCAGACAGCGCAGGAGCTCGTAATCGAGAACCAGCTTCTCCCTATCAAGGAGTTTGCACACAGCAAGGGACTCGTGATGTCGAGCGAACCCTACGACATGAACCCGTGCTGCGACATCACGTCCGGCGCGGTGGCGGATGTGCCGATGTGCGAGTTCTGGTCGAAGGGCATGGGATGTCCTGCGGAGTACAGCTGCGTGGAGTCGGTCTCCATCGCGCACACGATGGGGCGTCCCGTCGTGGGCGCGGAGGCGTTCACGGCAAGCGCAGAGTACTGGAAGCAGTACCCCGGCTCGATGAAGGCGCAGGGCGACTGGGCGCTCGCCTTCGGCATCAACTGCTTCAAGTTCCACACGTACCAGCACCAGCCGAGCCTCACGGACAAGCCCGGCATGACGATGTGCGGGTACTACGGCGTCAACTGGCACCGTAACCAGACATGGTGGCCAATGGTCGATTCCTACCACCGCTACCTCACGCGCTGCCAGTGGTTGCTCCGGCAGGGGCGTCCCGTGGCGGACATCCTCTACCTCCTGCCCGAAGGCGCGCCGATGGTGTTCCAGCCGCCGAAGGACGCCTTCATGGAAGGCGACTTCCCGGACCGGAAGGGATATTCGTTTGACGGCTGTTCGCCCGAGGTATTCATGTCGCGGGCCAAGTTCATCGACAAGAAGATCGACTTCGAGGGCGGCGCGACGTACAGCGTGCTCGTGCTGCCGAAGGTCGATGCGATGACGCCCGCGCTGATGAAGAAGATTCTCGAATGTGCGGAGTCGGGCGTGAAGATTGTCGGCGGGGTACCGCGCAAGTCGCCAAGCCTTTCCGGTTATCCGACGTGCGACGAAGAGGTCGCCGCGCTTGCCGATCGCATCGCGCCTCGTCTTCACCATGTTCACGATAAGAACGATAAGAACGCAGTTCTTGAGATGGCGAAGGACGTGATAGAGAATGAGGCGAAATGGATATGGAGCGCGGGCGAAAAGGATGTGATGAAGCAGCCAAACGGTTCGCGCTGGTTCAGAAAGACGTTCAGACTAGAAAAGCCTTCAAAGGAAGATATTAAACGCGACTTGATGTTGGCGGTGTCTCGATTCTCGGATAGGGATTTTCATGAAAGATGCTATAAGGGCGAGTTTTGCTGCAATGTGAAAAGCGCATCTGTTGTAATTGCCGCAGACAACGCATATCGTCTGTACTTGAACGGCAAGTTTGTAGGCGAGGGGATTGATTTCCACGACGTCGGTTCGTATGCTAACGTGATCAACCTGCTGAAGCCCGGTGAGAATGTAATCGAAGTGTTGGCGGACAACTGGGATGACTCGCCCAATCCGGCAGGTCTTATTGTTGCCTTCGTGATCAAGTACACGGACGGTCGTGTCGTCACCTTCAAGACGGATGCCTCTTGGACGTGTGCGACGGACAAGAGCAAGGTTTTTGGCCCCGTGCAGGAGTTTGGCGCGTTTAACATGGGACCGTGGCGTCTGCGTAGCATGCAGAAGGAACTCTATCCTTCATTTAGTTATGTCGCTTCTTGCGTAGGAATGCGTCCAGATCACATGGGAGGAGGCAATGTGCGTTACATCCATCGCAGGCTTGACGATAAGGACATTTACTTCGTAAGCCATCGTGATGATTATTGTCATGTCATGGGGACTCATCATTTTAGGGTGGCTGACGTAAAGTCCGTGGAATGGTGGGATCCGCTTACGGGCGAGCGTAGAGAGCTGCCGAGGTGGAAATATGCACACGACGGTACTGTTGAAGTAGAACTTGAGCTAGGACCCAGCGAAAGTGGATTCGTCGTATTTTCCCATGGGACTACAGGCATGTTCAAGTCACTGCTCTCTTCCATCTTCCCGACGAAGAAAAGTAATTTCCGCTCTTACGGTGTCCTTGCTGAGTTGCCCGACCCATGGAAGGTGTCATTCGATCCGGCGTGGGGCGGACCAGAGGGCGAAGTGGAGTTCAAGACGCTTGAAGACTGGACGAAGCGTCCTGAATGGGGCATCCAGCACTACTCTGGCATTGCTACGTACCGTAAGACTGTGACGAGCAAGGAAGTACCCACGAGCATCAGCCTCGGCAACGTCTCGAACCTCGCGCGCGTGAAATTGAACGGGAAAGATCTCGGTTCGGTGTGGTGTTGGCCGTGGCGCGTGGCGGTACCGGCGGGCGTGTGGAAGGACGGCGAGAACCTGCTTGAGATTGAGGTGGCGAATCTCTGGCTCAACAGGCTCATCGGCGATGCATCGCTTCCGCCCGAGAAGCGCCTCACGCGCACCACGGTGAATCCGTACAAGCCAACGGAGACACTTCGCAGGTCGGGTCTCTTCGGACCAGTCCGGCTTGAAAGAGAACAATAATTGCAGCAGTAATGACACAAAAGGAACAACTCAAAAAGGAATACAAAGATGACAGGTTTTGACATCGCAATGGCGGGTCTGCTCTCATTCGGGCAGGTGATACCGAGCGCGCAGCGCGAAATCGTGAAGCACGCGGGGCTTCAGGTGATCCATGCGGACGGCGCGGTGACGCTTCGTCTGAAAGAGACGGGCCGTACGGAATCCGCCATCGAAGGCGGGCGCGTTGTAACGGTGAAATTGCAGGACGAGCACTATCCCGTGTACATCACGCGGCACGTGCGGACGTGGAACGACTGCGATGCCGTCGAGACCTGGTACGAGCTGCGCCACGAGGAGCCGGGTCCGGTGAGGCTGCTCCGCGCAGACAGTTTCGCCTCGCGTATCAATTGCCGGGCCGATGTCGTGAAGGTGCTCACGCTCACGGGCGTGTGGGCGTACGAGGGGAACGTCACGGAGGCGACCGTCGCGAACGGACAGATCGCGCAGTACCGCTCGCTCGCGGGCACGCGCGACGCATGGGAGTCGAACGCGGCGATGATGGTGAGCTTCGGCGACAAAGTAGATGAGGAACGTGGCAAGGTTCTCGGCGTGGCGCTGGAGTGGACCGGCACCACCGAGAAACGCGTGCGGCGCAGCTGGAACGGACGTGAGACGGACGTCTTCGCCGGCATCGACATGGAGACGGGACCGTACGTCCTCGATCCCGGCAAAACCTTCACCACGCCGCGGGCGATCATCGTGTGGTCCGAGAAGGGTAAGGGCGAGGTGTCGCGCCAGTACCACCGCTGGGCGCGCCGCCACCTGATGCCGCACGGCGACGTCCTTCACCCCATCCTGCTCAACACGTGGGAGGGTTCGTACTTCAGCTTCACGGAGAAGACGCTCACCGACATGATGGACGGCGTGCAGGAGATGGGCGGCGAGATGCTCGTCCTCGACGACGGCTGGTTCGGGAAGGGCAAGTACGCCCGCGACGAGAAGAACGGCGACAAGACCGGCCTCGGCGACTGGGTGGTGAACCCCGCGAAGCTGCCGCACGGCCTCGCTTGGCTTGCGGACGAGGCCGCCAAGCGCGGACTCAAGTTCGGCCTCTGGGTGGAGCCGGAGATGTGCAACGTGAAGAGCTGGCTCGCCGAGGCGCATCCCGACTGGATCCTCCGCGAGCAGAACCGCTCGCTCCTCC
Organism: uncultured bacterium; assembly: GCA_902802945.1. GTDB lineage: Bacteria > Verrucomicrobiota > Kiritimatiellia > RFP12 > UBA1067 > RUG572. Next base: position 30,628 of record CADCOC010000070.1, read on the forward strand.
TCGGGCGCGGCGGCTCGCAGGTCGTCCTGGACTACACGAACCCGGCGGTGCGCGAGAACATCTTCAACCAGCTCGACGCCGTGTACGCGCAGGTGCCCACGCTCGCCTACGTGAAGTGGGACAGCAACCAGAACATCGTCAACCCTGGCTCCACGTACCTGAAGCCAGACCGCCAGCCGAACCTCTGGTACGACTACACGATCGGCCTCTACGACCTGCTTGCGAAACTCCAGGCGAAGCGTCCGCAGATCATGGTGCAGGCCTGCGCCTCGGGTGGCGGGCACATGGACTTCGGCTTCCTGCGCTATGCGGACGAGTTCTGGGCGAGCGACAACACCGACCCGTTCCGTCGCGTGTTCATCCAGTGGGGTGCGTCGCAGTTCTATCCCGCGAGCGCGATGGCCTGCCACGTGACGCGGCGCGGCTCGTCGATGAAGTACCGCTTCGACGTGGCCATGACCGGACGCATGGGCTTCGAGCTGCATCCGACGAAGCTTTCGAAGGCGGATGTCGAGTTCGCCAAGGCCGCCGTGGCCGACTACAAGCGCATCCGCCCGATCGTCCAGCGCGGCGACCTCTACCGTCTCGTTTCACCGTACGACGGGAGGATGTCCGCGCTCATGTTCGCGAGCGAAGACAAAAGCGGCGCGGCGCTGTTTGCGCTCGGGCTCGACAAGGACATCATCGTGGAGGAGACGCTGCGTCTGCGCGGACTCGACCCCGATGCAAAATACACCGTCACCGAGATCAACAGGGGCGCGAAGCTCCACGCCAAGCTGCCGAATGAGCCGGTCGCCGGCCGCACGCTCATGGAGAAGGGGATCGCCGTCAGGCTCTCCGGAAAGTTCGACTCGGTCTCGTTCGAGGTCGTGCGTGCCGGGGCGGATAGGCGTTGAACGGCGTTGAATGGCAGAGAACCCGTGAAATCTGTACCATACGCCCGAAAAATATGGTATAATGCGGGGCAAGGAAGGAATAGACAACGACATGCAGACTGAAACGACCGAGCGTCCGACGATGAAAATGCTCCCTGGCGACGAAGTTCGCCAGATCATGTGGCGCTTCGCCGAACGATACGACATCCAGATGGCCGTGGCCGGCGCGCGCAGCGTGGCACGCGGCATCGTGGCCCAACTCGTGGCGGGCGGCCAGCGCAAGACGCACGACTGGACGGCCGAGAAGCAGGGTGCGTTCGAGGCGTTCGACGCCTCCGGCATCACCGCGAGCACGCTCAAGCAGGAATACGGCGGGCTCTTCGACGGACCGAAGAACCTGGCCTCCTCGCTCCTCTCCTACGAGCTCAGCTGGGTCGACAACGGTGCCGCGACGTCCGCGCTCGTGAACGGCCTCGCGATGGGTCCGATTGCCGAACTCGGCACGGACGAGCAGAAGGCGTACTACATGACGCGCTGCGCGCCTGGCAACGAGACGGGCAAGACGTGGCGTGGGTCGTTCGCGCTCACGGAGCCGCTCCCCTACGTGGGCGTTGATACGGGCGTTCTCTGCGGACGCGTGAGCGTGGCGGAGTGGAAGGAGGGCGAGGAGCCGAAGCTGCGCGTCGAGAAGCGCGGCCGGTTCATCACCAACATCGCGATTGCCGACTATGTGACCGTGGCCGTCAACTCCGGCGACGACCGCATCAAGGGTAGCTGCATGGTGATCGTGGAGGCGACGGACCCCGGCAAGTTCGACCGCGGCGCGCAGACGCTCAAGTGCGTCCACCAGCTCTCCAACACGGGCGACCCCGTGATCGACGTGACCGTGCCCGCCTCGCGCATCGTAGGCGGCTACACGATCAAGGACGGACAGATCGTGCCGAACCTCGCGCACTCCGAGATCATCGCACAGGTGTTCTCCAAGACGCGTGTGGGCGTGGGCGTGATGGGCGCAGGTTCGCTCATGAGCGCCATCGAGCCCGTGATCCGTTACCAGCGCACGCGCTTCCGCGGCGCGGCGGGCGTGGACGAAACGTCGCCGCGCTACCAGCAGGGTCTCCAGATGAAGGAGGACGTGACGGAGCGTCTCGCGGACGTGTGGGCGACGGCCGAGGCCGCGTCCTCGCTCGGTTTTGACATCTCCCGCCGCTTCGACGCGCTCGAGCTCATCCAGGACGAGGCGAAGGCGAAGCTCGGCAAGGGCCGCGAGATGCTGAAGAACATGAAGGCGCCGATGGCTGCCGCCGCCGCGCTGCTCGCGGAGGGGAAGGATCCGATGGAGGATCCCGACGTGACTGTCCGCTATGTCTATCTTCAGGCGCTCTGCAATATTCTCTGTCCGAGCTGCAAGCTCTGGAACACGGGCCACGGCGCGAACGTGATGCGCGAGGCCGTGACGCTCATGGGCGGCTACGGCATCACCGAGGACTGTCCGGGATTTCTCTTCTACAAGTGGACGGACATGCAGCTCGACGCGACGTACGAAGGCCCTGAGGCCGTGCAGCGCCGCCAGATTTCCGAGACGATGGCGAACCCCGTGTTCCTCGCGCAGCTTGAGGCATGGGAAAAGGAACTTGCCGCGTGTCCGAAGGCCGCCGAGAATGGCGCGAATGCCCTTGCGGCGGCACTTCGCCTGTGGGCGTGGACGCGTGCATTTGCGGCCGGAGCGAAAGATCCGGCCGGCAAGAAGCTCGGCTCCTCGCAGCGCCACGGCGTGGTGTTTCCGCTCGCGGACGCGCTCGCGGGACTCATGGCCGCCACGAGCCTCTGGCAGGACATCCGCTTCCTTGCGCTCAACGGCGCGGAGCATCCCGTGGTGGGACCGGAGCTTCCGAGCTACCTCAACACGTTCAACGACCTGCTCGGCACGGTCGTGGCGGACGTGGCCGGAGAGGCCGCGAAGGTCTGCGCGGGCGTGGTCTATGGTTTCGACGCTGCAACGGCTGAGGACAAGGCGGCGTTCGCTACGCTGCGTGCTGCGCTGGATGAATCGCTCGCCGGTACGCGTCTCGCGAAGGACCGCGCGGCGAAGTGCCTCACCACGGTCATGATTCCGGAGGCGCTCGACTATCCGATGTGATTTTTTGGAGGAAGATGTGTCAGTTCTATGTGGGCTGTCCGCCTTTCCACATGTGTAACCCAACAGGAGGAAAAACAATGAACATAAACAAACTCATCCTTGCAGCGGCGCTTGCTTGCGCCTGTGTTGGCGCCACGATGGCGCGTCCCGGCCCCGGCCCTCGTGGTCCCCACCGTGGTCCTGCGCCCGTGATGCGTGGCCCCCACCATGGTCCTCACCATGGTCCAGGTTTTCACCGTCCGCCGCCGCCCAGTCTCCACGGCTGGCATCGCGGTCCGCGCCCTCACCACCTCTACCGTAACTGCTGGTTCGGCGGCGTGTGGTATGACGCATACGGTTACCCCTATTCGTCAACGACGGTCGTAGTGCCCGCCACCACGACGACGGTGGTCCCTGCCACGACAGTTGTGCCTGCCACGACAGTTGTGCCTGCTACGACGGTTGTGGCACCTGCGGTTCCTGCCACGACCGTGGTTTACTGACCGGTTGTCCAAATCCGGTTCGCGCCCAGGACGGCATTCGCCGTTCTGGGCTGAAGTGCATACAAAAGAGAAAGAAAGAGAAATCAAAAGATGAGACCAGTTGTATTGATCATCCGCGATGGATGGGGCGTGAACGAGTACCACGAGGGCAATTCCGTGGTGGCGGCGAAGACGCCCGTGATCGACCAAATCCGCGCGCGCTACCCACATTGCCTGCTGGACTGCTGCGGCGAGGCCGTGGGACTTCCGGACGGCTACCAGGGCAGTTCCGAGGTAGGACACCTCAACATGGGCGCGGGGCGCATCGTGGTGCAGGAGCTGAAGCGCATCGACGACGGTCTCTCCTCCGGCGAGCTCTTCAAGAGCCCGAAGTGGGCGAACCTGATGGAGAACTGGAAGAAGAACGCGAGCCAGTTGCACTTCTTCGGCCTCCTGCAGGATGAAGGCGTCCACGCCCACCAGGAGCATCTCTTCAAGCTCATGAAGCGGGCGCGTCAGGAAAATCCCGCCGGGAAGATCGTGGTGCATCCGTTCCTCGACGGACGCGACACGCCGCCGCGTTCCACGCTTGAGTACATCGCGCGTTTGAAAACCGAAATGGCGGCAGTCGGCAACTGCACGATCGGCACGGTCATGGGCCGCTACTACGGCATGGACCGCGTTAAGAACTGGACGCTCACCGACCTCGCCTACAACTGCATCGTCTCGTGCGAAGGGCGCAAGGTCGCAAGCGCCGAGGAGGCCGTGAAGGCGTCCTACGAAAACGACAAGACCCCGGACGGCACGCCGATGACGGACGAGTACATTCCCTGCTGCGTGGTGGATGGTTACGAGGGCGTGAAGGACGGCGACTGCATCATGCACACGAACTACCGCCAGGACCGCGCGATCCAGCTCACGCAGGCGTTCGTCTGCGCGGACTACGCGGGCAACCGCCACGCGACGCCGAAGGTCACGTATCTCGGCTTCACGCGCTACTGGGACGAGTTCGAGGACTACTTGCTCGGCGCGATGGGCGCGGGCGGCGGCATGGACAACCTCCTCGGCGAAGTCGTGTCGCGCGCCGGCATCAAGCAGCTGCGCCTTGCCGAGACGCAGAAGTTCCGTCACGTGACGAGCTTCTTCAACGGCAAGTCCACCACGCCCTCCGAGGGCGAGGATCAGGTTGAGGTGAAGAGCCGCTTCGACCCGGCCACGTTCGCGAGCCATCCGGAGATGGACGCCTACAACGTGACGGACGAACTTCTCAAGCGCCTCGAAAACAACCCCTACGGCTTCATCGTGGTCAACTACGCGAACTGCGACATGGTGGGCCACACGGGCGACCCGAAGGCCGCCTCGAAGGCAGTCGAGGTAGTGGACGAGTGCATCGGCAAGATCATGCCGCGCCTGATGGAGCTCGACGCCCACGTGCTCATCTACGCCGACCACGGCAACGCCGAGCAGATGGTCGATTACAAGACCGGCATGGTGAAGACCTCGCACACGCTGAACCTCGTGGACTGCTTCTACGTGGCGAAGGACGCGGCGGGCGTGCGCCTTACGCCGCTTGCTAAACTGAGCGCCGTGGCGCCGACCGCGCTGCAGTTGCTGGGCTTGCCCGTGCCGCCTGAAATGACCACGCCTTCGCTCCTCGCGGGCAAGGAGCCGTGGTCGAAGACCGCGCTCAACATCTGACGGGGGGATGCCGGGACGGTTGCAAGCGATTTGGCTGGCGCTGGCGCTTTTCGCGTCGGCGCCGCTTCTCGCGGCACCGTTGGTGGTGAATGACTCCTATCGCTCGCCGCGAAACAAGGAGCGTCCCCTGCGCAAGGCCACGACCCTCATCGTGCTGCACACCACCGAGGCGCACGCGAAAAGCTCCCTCAACAAGTTGAGCGAGCGCGGCGAGGCCCACTACTGCGTTGTCGAGAACGGAACGGTCTACCGCATAGTCGACCACAACCGCGAGGCGTTCCATGCGGGACGGTCGATGTGGCAGGGCAAGGAGGACTGCGACGAGTTCTCCATCGGCATCGAGGTTGTGGGCCATCACGACAAGGCAGTCACGCTCCAGCAGCTTGACGCGCTGAAGGAGTTGATTGCCCGCCTCAAGCGACACTACTCGATCACGGACGCGCGGGTCGTGTGCCATTCCCACATCGCATACGGGGCGCCGAACGCCTGGCACAAGAAGAAACACCGCGGGCGCAAACGTTGCGGCATGCTCTTCGCCATGCCGAGCGTGCGAGCCAAACTCGGCCTTACTGCGCGGCCTGCGTCTGACCCTGACTTGAAGGCGAAGCGCCTCGTGCAGGGGGATCCAGACCTCGCGGACGTTCTTTACGGAAAGAACGATACCATGGCCGCCGTATACGGACGCCGACCGGCGCCCGTCGTGATGCGGGCCGCGCCAGCGAAGCCACAAACGGCGGCAAAACCCAAGACGGTGGCGAAGCCGCCGCAGAAACATCCAAAGCCCCAGGTGGCGAAGACTCCTCCGAAACCGGTGCAGAAACCGGCACCGCCGCCGAAGCAACAGCCGAAAATAATAGCCGTCAAGCCGCCGCCTGCGAAGCCGATAATTGCCGTGACGCCCGCTCCTGTAGTCAAGCCCGCGCCACCTCCAATTGTAAAACCAGCGCATCCCAAATTTGCATCGCCGCCACCTAAGGAGCCGCCGCCGCATCAGGAAGAGGAGAAGGGCGTCCTTGCCGGCATTGGCGGGTTTTTCAAGAGCACGGCTAGGCTTATCATCCCGAAGAAGAAGGGGAAGCCTCCTGCGCCAAGCGCGGAAACTCCGCATCATCAGCCCGTCGTTGGTAGGAAACTTGAACGTCCGCCGCAGATCCTCTCTCGTGATCCGCGCAACTTGGCGGCATTGGAGGCCATGCCGGGCTATGTCAAGGGCGGTCCCGTTAGCGAGGAACTCACTCCCTACAGCATTGCCGGCGCGGCCTGGCGCGCGCCTACAACGTACTACTACATGGGCGGACGCATCGTCACTGGCGACAAGGTAAATGAAAAACTCATAGAGAAGGGCGCCTACATTTTCTACAAAAGCGACTCACCTGAAAAAAGGTAAAATGCCCTCTTGCTATTCGGCGTCCGATATGGTATCATATACGCCGTTTTCCACGTTCGGGCGTGGCGCAGTGGTAGCGCAGTTGACTGTTAATCAATTGGTCGCTGGTTCGAATCCAGCCGCCCGAGCCATTAAAAAGTGCGTTTGAGCCAATAAAATCAAGGCCCAAACGCATTTTTGCATACTCGAGTATTTTAGGATTAGTTTCCAATTAGCTTTTGGGCATCGCCTTAGTAGAACGGGCTGCTAGCCAGTTCCTACGGCATCTCCACCTTCACCTTGAAGAACCGATGTGCGGAATTCGTTGGGCACACCCACGCCGAATCCGTCAGGTTCGTCTTGCCCATCACCGTGTATACCCGCACCTCGCCGTTGGTGTTGAGGTTGGGAGTCCAGATAATGTACGGCATATTGTTTGTAACGACAATATCAGCTCTGAAGACGCTATTGCTATCACTTGGATCGGTACCGGCAACATATTCCTCCCAGAGGTATACGGGATTCTTGTCTATGTCCCATTTGCCAGGCCACGAGTAGGGGCTTGGATAGGCATAGCCGTCACGCCAACCAGCTGGCAGTACAATATCATCATCGCCATCTGACACGATCTCATCATCGTCACTCGTCTCACATCCTTGCGCGACAATGATTCGCTTAGCGATGTACCCCTCTATTACAACCTTAATAGTGGTTTTTCGTCCAACACTATTCGGACATGCGTTTGCCGAAATTCGCAACGAATTGTCGTCAGGACGACTCAATGTAAGCCAAGACGCTGAACAAGTCGCCGTCCAAGAGACATCGGTCTCGCTATAAGTCTTTTTCCGGCGGTCATACATTTCTTTCTTTCCAATAATTGCGATAGTTTCTTCACCTCCAGTCGCATCTAGCTTTACCGTCTTTGCGCTGACGTCTGCAAAATAGTTCAGCAAACAAACTACACTTTTGGGGCCAACAGAACAACCTCCCCACGTCACTTTATAAGATGGCTCTGCGCCAGCACGAACCCCCAAATCCCTAAATGAGTAAGTATATCCATCCGCATTATTCCCCGCGACATTGGCAATCGGAACCCCATTACGATGTACGGTACAACTGCCGTAATAACCGGGAATGGAGATGTTGGTTCTGTCGCCTCTCACTATCTTGTTTAGCCGCCAAGTCAACTCTATGCCAGGGCCACCTCCAGTTAGTGAAAGACGATCTAACTCATAACCTACAATTAACTCTTGGGCATTTAGGCGGCAAACGATACTTGCCGAAAGTATCGTTCCTAAAATTAACTTTTTCATCATTGCGCTTTCTCATTGTTTGCGAGAGATGCGACGGAGGAAAAACGGCGCGCCTCTCATTTTTTGCTAAACGGGGAAAAGCATACCAAAACGCCGCTGTTACGGCAAGCGGGAAATCTCATTTTTACAGGGGACACCACGGAGTTTTCATTTGACCGTCTGCTTCTATCCGATTCCAGCGCTGCACTTCGCTGAAAACTTCACCGCCCTGCCAGCCTGATGGCCCGGAAGCGGGG
>CADCOC010000071.1 GCA_902802945.1 uncultured bacterium
GGCGTGATCGGCAGAACCCGTCTCGAAGTCGGCACTGGCGGAGCACTGGTCTTCAACAGGGGTGGCGGAACTGGCTATGAAATGGACAACACCTCGCTGACCGTGGAGCAGGGCGGGTCCGTGACGTTCAATCAGATGGAGCATGTGCGGCGGACGCTCTACCTGAACGGCGGCACGATCTACGCCAAACGATTCGACTTGATGCACAACCCAGGCATCTTCGTGACCGACGACTCTGCAATAGCAAACGCCGGCGGCGGCTATGTGCTGATTCGCAATTCCGATTCAGAAGTGAATGTATCCGCAGGGAAGACGCTCACGCTCAATCTCGGCACGCAAACATACAACAGCGACACATCCGGTTGGGGTATCATCAAGCGCGGCGGCGGAACGCTTGTAGCCAACGGAGAGCTGAAACATTCCGGCGTGACCGACATTGAGGGAGGTTCGCTTGAGGTTGGTTTTTCGTCTGGCTCGACGATTTACGGTCTCGGCTGGATCGTCGCGGACGGCGCGACGCTGAAGGTGAAAAGCGGCTGTTCGCTGAAGGTCCCGACGCTGGCGCTTGACAGCGGCGCGACGCTTGTGCTGCCGGCGACGACCACCGCGCCGCTCGCCGTCACTGCCGCCGTCGAACTTGACGGCGTGAACCTTGTCCTGGAAGGCGCGGGCGCGTTAGCCGAAGGGGCTTCCTATCCGGTCCTTTCGTCGACCGGCGGACTCTCCGGCGTCGCGGGCGTCAAGACGGATGGCATGCCCGCGCTCACCAGCGGCCTTGAATGGGCCGTGGAGGAAGAGAACGGTACGCTCTACGCAAAGGTCGTCGTCGCGAAGGCGACGGTCGATGTTCTCGTCGCGTTCGACAACGGGGCGCAGGCGTATGTGGCAAACAAGGGCCTGACGCTTGAGGCGTTTGCCCAGACGCAGATCGGCAAGATGAACGACGTGCTCGTCACCAACAGGCTGGACAGGTACTACTCGTACCGCCTCGCGGGCGTGTGCAAGGTGGACGGCGTGTATGACAACATCGACACGGCGCCCGCCTTGATCGCGGCGGGCGCGGGGGCGGCGGTGAGTCTGCGCGCCGCGCGAGAGCTGTATGGTGCGGATACGGTGACGCTGCTGGTGGACGTGTCCGGCAACACGCTGGGCAACAGCTCGCCGCTCAACTCGCCGAACGATGTGGCAAGCCAGCATGAATGCGCATTCAGCGTGTGCAGCATCCGGGCGGTCGACACCGGCAAGCAGCATACGATGATCCACGAGAACGCGCACAACATGGGGTGCGGACACGCACGGGCGCAGAGCATCATCAATTCCCCGTTCCCGTATGGAAGAGGCTATTACTTCAAGGATGGCAATGTGACGCGCCACACGATCATGGCATACGGCGGGGACAACGACGCCTCCTGGTATTTCTCGACCTCGTCCAGTGAGTTCGGCTTTACGCTTGGCGACGCGACCAACGACAACGCCAGGGTCTTGAGGGAGACATGCGGCGAAGTGGCCAAGTGGCGGGACGGCGCGGCCGTTGCCCTTGAAGGCATGGCGCTGGATGGTGCCGTTTTGCAGACGAGCGTGCGCTACCCGTGGTCTGTTGACGGCAACGGCGTTCTCCGCAGCTTCAACCAGACCACTTACGCATATCAGTGCACGACTCCGCTCAGGGCGACAATCACGGGGCCGAAGACGCTGCGCTTCAAGCACAAGTCGTACTTCGGCGGCACGAGCGTCGCGGGCAACAACTATTCGCATTTTGAAGTTCTCCTGGACGATTCGCCCGTCCTTGCGCAGACGGAGTACACGAACAGCTGGACGGATGCGCACGTGGATATTCCCGACGGAACCCACGAGGTCGTGTTCGTCTTCTCGCAGCGCTTTGCGATGAACAATCCCAGGGACTACAAGGACGGCACGCCGGAGGCCGACGATGCGGTCTGGCTGAAGGATCTTGTCCTGGCCGATGCCGTTTCGACGGTGCTCAACATACCCTACGGGACAAGCACCAACCTTTCGGATGTCGCTTCCGTCATCGAGACGATCACGGGCGAGGGAACGCTGGTCTGCGATGCGACGCTTCCGACGAAAGGGTACGGACTGACCAACGAAGCGTGGAAGGGGACTGTCGCGTTCAGGAATTTCAACAACGAGAACGTCGCGAAGGACTTCCAGGCGGAGAAGTACGGCAACGCCCAGTCCAAGGTGCAGTTCACCAACTGCAAGATACCGTATCTCAAGAACAACAACGCGACATTCGCGGGGACGGTTGTGCTGGACGGAGATTCGGCGTTGACAATCAAGGACGGCTATTCGAGCAACTTCTCCGCATTCGGCGCGCTGGAGGGCAACGGCACGATGACGTTCCTCGACAAGCCGATGCAGTGGTACGTCTTCAACACGGCGACGAACTTTACCGGTTCCATAAACGTCCAGCACGGATTGTACAACGGCAATGTTGCGCAGGGGCGTCGCGTCGTGTTCGGCACGACGGCATCGACGCAGGACCTGCCGACGCAGTCGGCCTCGATTACGGTGAAGTCCGGCGCGGAGGCGGCGATTGGCGCGAACGCGACATGGTACGCGTACCACGGTGTGGAGATCGCCGGCACATTGCTCGTCAAGGGCGCGAACGCGACGCTCAGCTGTCATTCCGCGGGTACGATGGGCGTCAAGCTGACGGGCGGCGCGACGCTTCGCTTTGATTCGGCGGACGCCGTGCTTACGTGCCTCACGAACTTCTCCTTCTCCAGCGGCACCGTGAGCGTTGCGTTCGCGAATGGCATTGTGCCATCCGCCCGACAGGTTCTTGTCCAATGGCCGAGCGGAAGTCCAATCCCGGCCGGCGACTTCACGTTCGCCGATTCTGCACTTGCCTCGACGTGGGAACTCGCCAAGACCTCCACAGGACTTGTCGTGAAGCCGAAAAACCGCTTCGACGTGCCGGGTACCGATTCCTACATCGCCTACGATTCCGCATTGGAGTCCTGGCTTGAGGATGAGAACTTCTGGATGTACGAAGACGACATGACGTGGCAGGAGTTCATGGAGGAGAGGGGCGCGAACGGATACCTCAACTGGCAAAACTACATCCTTGGACTCTCCGCAAGCGATCCATTGGCCAAGGTCAAGGCAAAGATTGGATTTGACTCACAGGGCAACATCGTCGTCTCCGTCGCAGATTCGATTCCACGCGCCCCGACGGTTGCGGGTTTCCAGGTCGAATGCAAGCTCCTCCAGACAAGCGATTTGCAGAATTGGCCGAGCGAAGGGACGACGATGAACGGCAAGGCGATTACCATCCCAGTTGAACACAGCAACAGATTCTACAAAGTGAGCGTCGAGATTCAGTAGTTGTCCGCATCGGGGTTGCCGTCCGTCATGGTGCATAAATCCTTTATTTGACCGTCACTGGCCACGGACCACCGGCGGAGCGCTTTCCGATTGCTTTGCCGATACCTACGCCGTCCAGAACGAACCCGGCCACGTTCACGCTGTACTTCTTCAGGTGTTTCTTGCCGTTACGCGCATCCTCCAGAACGTACGCCTTGAACGAACCTTTAAAGATGCCGGTCTTCGCCGCGTAGTTGATTTTCAGGGAAGATCGGTTGGTCTTGTTCCTGGATACGTCCACTACGCGGACGAACTCACCCGTCTCGCGGCTCTTCGCCCACTTCACGGTCGCAGCCTTGGCGAATTTCCACTTGCCGCCCACAACCTCAAACGCCTCCTCGTAAGGCAGCAGGTCATTCTGCAACTCTCCCGGCACGGCAAGATTGCAGCTCTCTAGACGGAACGTCCCGCGCTCGCCGCCCTTCAGCGCTCCTCCAACTGTAGCAGACGCCATAGCGTACAAGGAGTTCTTAAATGTGAAGACACCATCCGCTGACATCTCCAGCGTCATCGCGCCGATAGGGTCCTTGAATGTTAGAGTAACTGGCGGAATCCGCCCCTGCGCGTCCAATGTAGCCATCACCCCCGAAGCCATAAACCTTCTCACCCTGCCGTCCACCAGAAGCGTGGCCACGGCGGAAACCCTCAAGGTTCCGTGCTTCTTGTTGACCTTTCCGGCCTTCACCTGCATCGTACCCATGCGGCTGTAGGTTTTGTCAAATATGACAGCGGCCCCCGTCACGGTCTGCGCCTTGGCAAAGTTTGTGTCCAACGAGCCCGCATACGTGGGAGTCTCTTCAAGATACGCGATTTTCATCCCGTTCCATGTTCCAGGTATCGCAACTCCCCAACCCGCCGAATTCCTTTTGACGTATACCGTACAGCTGGATTTTACTGATGCGAATGTTTTCTCCCCCATTGTCGGCGCATGGCCGTAGAATACGATGCTTGCTAATCCCTTGCACCCAGAAAACGCGCTTTTGCCGATGCTCGCAACGCTGGCGGGGATCGTCACGCCGGTGATGCCCGTGCAGCCGTAAAATGCCGAATCTCCTATCCCCCTCGCGCCTGGTGGAATCACGACGGTTCCCGTCAACCCAGTGCATTTGTAAAACGCCTTCGCCCCTATGCCGCGAACGCCAGTCAGGTTCAACGTGCCCGAGAGCGTCTCTATGCTGCCGATAGCCCAGCCGTCCACCAGCGTCACCCCAGGGATGCTCGCCGTATCGAACACCGAATCGGCACATCCTTTGAACGCGCCGCTTTTGATGCTCGTCACGTCTGAGGATATCGCGACGTGCGTGATTGACGTATATGCCGACGGGAAAATCTGCTTCATGCTCGCCGAACACACGTATTGCGGGATTGTCACGTACTTCAAGTTTCTGCAACCCGTGAAGGCGGACGTTCCGATGTTCGTCACTCCGTCGCCGACGGTCAGTTCCTCAAGCTCCCTGCAACCGTAAAACGCCTTCTCGCCGATATTCGCAACGCTGTTTGGGATCACCAGCCCCGTAAGTCCCCTGCTGCCGTAGAGCGCACGTGTCCCGATGCCCGTCACGGGCACTCCTCCGAGAGCAGAGGGAATGGACACGTTGTTTGTGGGGGCTGGAGAGACGGCTGTGATTTCCGCCGCGTTGCCACTGACGCCGTAGGTCCAAGTGTATCCGCCTACAGCTTCCTCGTCCGCCCTGAGCGTCAGCGCGGCGATGGACGCCGCTGCAAGCAATACTGTGAACCTCTTCGACATTTCTACTCCGTGGATAGCGCACCGGTGAGCTGCGCGACGGACGCAAACCCATGCCGCTCGCAGTAGTCCGTAAGCCCGTCGTAGACAGCGGCGACAACGCCCGGATCGGTGAAAGTCGCGGTGCCCACGGCCACCGCCGTCGCCCCCGCGAGGAAGAACTCGATAGCGTCCTTCGCCTCGTAGATGCCGCCCATCGCGAGGATTGGGAGCTTCGTGACGGCGTGCGCGTCGTAGACGAGCTTCACCGCCGCCGGATGCACGCAGCGTCCGGAAAGCCCGCCCGTGCGGTTCGCAAGCACGGGCCGACGCGTCTCGACGTCAATCACCATCGCGGGAATCGTGTTGATGAGCGAGAGGGCGTTCGCCCCCCCGTCCTCGCACGCCCTCACGTACGGCGTGATGGACGGCACGTTCGGCGCGAGCTTTACGAGGAGCGGACGCTTCGTCGTCGCGCGCACGGCAGAGACTACCTTGCACAGCACCTCCGGATCCTGTCCGAAGGTGTGTCCGCCCGCTTTGACGTTGGGACAGCTCACGTTCATCTCGATCGCGTCCACCGCATCGCCCATCCGCGCGGCGACCTCCGCGTACTCCTCGATCGTGCCGCCCCAGATGTTGGCGATCATGGGGACGTCCGGCACCTGCTTCCGGTACCACGGCACGGTGTACTTGAGGAAATGCTCCACGCCCGTCCCCTGCAGGCCAATGGCGTTCACGAGCCCACCCGGCACCTCCGCGTGGCGCGGCATCTGGTTGCCGGGCCAAGGGTCGAGTCGAATGCCCTTCGCCGTCACCGCGCCGAGCTTTGAGTAGTCGACCGCGCCAACGTATTCGAAACCGTAGCCGAACGTGCCGCTCGCCGTGGCGACGGGGGAGCGCATCTTCAGTCCGCCGAGATCGACTTCCATGTTCACCATACGAGGTCCTCCGCCCTGAACACCGGCCCTTCCACACAGCAGCGCGAGTTTCCGCGCACCGTCTTCTGTATGCAAGCGTAACACGCTCCGACGCCGCAGACCATGTGCCGGTCCATCGAGATCCAGCCCGGCATCTTCGCAGCCACGGCGCGGTCGGCGACGGCCTTCAGGAGGCCATCCGGACCGCACGTGAAGAGTTCATAAGTTTCGCCTCGCGCGCGTAAGCCGTCCAACACCGCATCGAGCGGCCCCGTCACGAAACCCTTCTCGCCCGCGCTGCCGTCGTTCGTCGCGATGCGCACATCCACGCCGAGTGCGGCGAAGCGGTCGAGCGCGAGCAGGTCGTCCTTAGTGCGCCCACCCACGAACAGAATCGCGCGCGGATCCTTCAGGCGCTTCGCGAGAAAGTGGAGCGGCGCCACGCCGTAGCCGCCGCCCACAAGAAGCGGCACGCCCTTCGACGACGAGGGGAAGCCGTGTCCGAGCGGCCCCATAACCTCCACCGTATCGCCCACAAGCACCTTTGAAAGCGCCGCCGTGCCGCGTCCCACGACCTTGTAGAGCAGCGTCACGCGGCCCGCGTCAGCGTCGAACACGCTGAAGGGACGCCGCAGGGCGGTCGACTCCAGACCCGGCACGCGCACATGAACGAACTGCCCCGGCGTGAGATCTGCCGCGAGACGCGGCGCCTCCAATACGAGGAATCGGTAACCCGGCCCGGCATCCTCGTGTGAGGCTACAACAGATTTTTCATTGATTGCCATTACGCCTCGGCCTTCCCCACAAGGATCTTCGCGGCGTGTCCGTTAAGGTCAACTGACTTCGCCTCGCCGCACGCGGCGAAATCAAGCGCGACTGCAAGTGTTTCGGCCGTCACGTAGTCGCGATGCGCTTCAATCGCCGCCTTCAGCTCGTCGTCCGCCTCCACCGTAACGCGGATGCGCTGCGTGACTTCAAAGTCCGCCTCCTTGCGCATCGCCTGCACGTGGCTCACGAATTCGCGGGCAAGGCCCTCGGCCACAAGCTCGGGCGTGAGGGCCGTCTCGAGGCCCACCACCACTGGGCCATCGGAGGCCACCACGAGGCCGGCTTTCGGGGTACGCGTGACGAGCACATCCTCTGGGGCGATTTCGACGCCCTCGATGACCTTAGGCTCACCGTTACCCGTTCCCCATTCCCCGTTCCCCATCGCCGCGATGGCGGCCGCCACGGCCTTCATCTTCGGGCCACATTTCTTGCCGAGGGTCTTGAAGTTCGCCTTGTAGGAAACGTCGCAGAGCTCCGTCTCGTCGGCGACGAACTGCACGGCCTTCACGTTCAGCTCGTCCTCGATGAGCGATTCAAGGCCCTTCACGTCGCCGCCGGCCACCTTGAGCACGGAGAGCGGCTGGCGCACCTTGAGGTCGTTGTCGGCGCGGAGGCGGCGCCCCAGCTCCACCACGGCCTGCACGTCGGCCATGCGGCGCTCGAGGTCGAGGTCGCGCGCGGCGGCGTTCGCCGTCGGGAAGTCGCACAGGTGCACGGATTCGGGGTCGCCATCGCCCTTGAGGTTGCGGTAGATTTCCTCCGCGATGAACGGCGTGAACGGCGCTGCAACCTTCGCGAGTTGCACGAGCACGTAGCGGAGCGTGCGGTAGGCGCAGAGCTTGTCGCCGTCGTTCTGCGACTTCCAGAAGCGGCGGCGCGAGCGGCGGATGTACCAGTTCGTGAGATCCTCGATGAACTTCACGAACGGACGCACCGAACGCTGCAGGTCGTAGACGTCCATCGCCGCCGTCACGTCGGCGATCAGCGTTTCCATCGAGGAGACGATCCACTTGTCGAGCACGTTGTCAGACTCGGGGCAGACGACTTCCTTGTCTGCAAATCCATCCACGTTCGCGTAGGTGACGAAGAAGGAGTAGGCGTTCCAAAGCGGGATGAGGATGTCGCGCATGAGTTGCTTCACGCCGTTCTCGGAGAACTTCAGGTTCTCGGCGCGCACGACGGGCGAGTAGATCATGTAGAGGCGGATCGCGTCGGCCCCGTACGTATCCAGCATCTTCGTGGGGTCGGGGTAGTTCTTGAGCCGCTTCGACATCTTCTTGCCGTCTTCGGCGAGCACGAGGCCGTTCACGATCACATTGCGGTACGGCGACTTGTCGAAGAGGCACGTGCCGAGCACCATGAGCGTGTAGAACCAGCCGCGGGTCTGGTCGAGGCCCTCGGCGATGAAATCGGCGGGGAAGAACTGGTCGATCAGAGATCGACCATCAGGACAGGTCTCTTCCCGTTCCCCGTTCCCCATTCCCCGTTCCCCCATATAGTGCTGCTGGGCATACGGCATCGAGCCGCTCTCGAACCAGCAGTCGAGCACTTCGGGCGTGCGATGGTAGGTCTTGCCGTCCTTCTTGATCACGATCTTGTCGATGAAGTGCTTGTGGAGGTCGGTCACCTTCTCGCCGGAGAGGGCCTCGAGCTCGGCGACGGAGCCCACGCAGATCATGTCGGAGGGGTCGGCGTCGTTCACCCACACCGGGATGCAGCTGCCCCAGAAGCGGTTGCGGGAGATGTTCCAGTCGCGTGCCTCCTCGAGCCAGTTGCCGAAGCGCTTCTCGCCCACGTAGTCGGGCGTCCAGTGTACGGTGGCGTTGTTCTTCGCGAGGCGCTCGTGGAGATCCTCCACACGCACGTACCAGGCGTCGATCGCGCGGTAGATGAGCGGCGTGTCGGTGCGGTCGCAGAACGGGTAGGAGTGGACGATCGTCGCCTGGTGGACGAGCTTGCCCTCGGCCTTGAGGCGCTTGATGATGTCCTTGTCGCAGTCCTTGCAGAAGCGGCCCGCGTACTCGGGCACCGCGTCCGTGAAGGCGCAGGCATCGTCGAGCGGATCGGCGAACGCAGTGATCCCCGCCTCCTTGCACACGCGGAAGTCGTCCTCGCCGTAGGCGGGGGCGATGTGGACGAGACCCACGCCGTCGTCCGTCGTCACGTAGTCGTCGTTCAGCACCTGGAACGCGCCCTCAGCGCGCTTCTCCGCGAAGTACGGGAACATCGGCTCGTACTGCACGCCCTTCAACGCGCTACCCTTGAACTCGGCCACAATCTCGTACTGCTCTTCCTTCTTGAAGATGTGAGGCAGACGGGCCTTGGCCATGACGTAGATCGGGCGCGCGTCGTCCGTGAGGTCGCGTACGGCCACGTAGTCGATCGACGCGCCCGCGCAGATCGCGAGGTTTTCAGGGAGGGTCCAGGGGGTGGTGGTCCAGATGAGGAGGTAGAGTGGGGCACTCTCTAGCTTTTCTAGCACACCTAGCTTTTCTAGGAAGGCCTGCCCATCGATCACCTTCACCCGCACCGTCACGGTCGGGTCCTGCACGTCCTTGTAGTTGCTGCCGGCCTCGAAGTTGGAGAGCGGCGTGGAGAGCTTCCACGAATACGGCATGATGCGGTGGCTCTTGTAGACGCGTCCCTGGTTCCAGAGCTGCTTGAACACCCACCAGATCGTCTCCATGAAGTCGGGGTTCATGGTCTTGTAGTCGTTGTCGAAATCGACCCAGCGCCCCATGCGCGTGACGGTCTTGCGCCACTCGCTGACGTACTTCAGCACCATCGAGCGACACTGCTCGTTGAACTTGTCGACGCCGATCTTCTTGATCTCGGGCGCGCCGGCGATGCCGAGCGCCTCCTGTGCGAGGGCCTCGATCGGGAGACCGTGCGTATCCCAGCCGAAGCGGCGCTCCACGTACTTGCCGCGCATTGTCTGGTAGCGCGGCACGATGTCCTTGATCGTGCCCGCGAGCAGATGCCCGTAGTGCGGCAGGCCCGTCGCGAACGGAGGCCCGTCGTAGAACGTGTAGCGTTCCTTACCCTTGTTGCGGTCCAGCGACTTCTTGAACACGTCGCCTTCCGCCCAGTATTTCAGGATTCCTTCCTCCATCTGGGGGAACTGGACCTTGTTGGACACCGGTTTAAACATCATTTTCTCCAAATCTGTGTAAAACGCCTATAGTATACCACAAAGACGTCCGTATACCAACACCCGCCCTTAGGGCGTTGTTGCGCCGGCACGTCAGTACATCTTCTCGTACTCGCCCTTCTGCACCTTCTTCAGACAGGAGAAGCCCGCGCGTTTGGCACGGTAGTGCAGGTCGGTCTGTGAATGGCCGAGCCCTGGGGCCTGTATCACGCGGAAAATCGGAGCGCCGCAATCTGGGCATACGGTGAGTTTGGCGTCGTTGATCGACTGGGCGATCTCGAAGCCCGCGCTGCACTTCGCGCATCCTTTAGACCCTTCCTTCACCTCGTAGACGTACATCGGCATGGCCGCATCCTCACTTAGCGAGCGACAGGAACTCCTGCCGCACCTTCTCGTCCTCGCGGAAACTGCCGAGCATGGCGGACGTAATCATCTCGGAATTCTGTTTCTCAACGCCCCGCATCATCATGCAGAGATGTCTACATCGGAACACCACGCCCACGCCCTCCGCGCCGGATGCATCCTGAATGGCCTCCGCCACCTGCTCGGTCAGGCGCTCCTGTATCTGCAGACGGCGCGCGAAGCAGTCCACGATGCGGGCGATCTTCGAGACGCCCAGCACCTTGCCACGCGCGATGTATCCCACCGCACACGTGCCGAAGAACGGCAGCAGATGGTGCTCGCACATCGAGTAGACCTCGATGTCCCGCAGCACGATCATGTGGTTTGCGCCAGTCTCGAAGACTGCGTTGTTCAGTACGCCCCTTGGCGTCTGGCGGTAGCCGCGCGTGAGGAAAGCAAGGGACTTCGCCACGCGCGACGGCGTCTTCAGCAGCCCTTCGCGCCCGGGATCCTCGCCTAGTTCCACGAGGAGCTGGCGCACGAGCGACGCGATTTTGCGTTCGTCCGGTTCACGGACTTCTGTCTTCTTCATTTTTCGCATGGCGGTATTCTATCAAACGTCCGCCCGCGCCGCAACTGCCCACTCGCCGAGCTTTTCGGTGAGCGCGCGCCAGCGAACGTAGCGGCGAGCGTAGTCGGCGGCGGACTCGGCGTCCGGCGTGGCCTCCGCATCGGCGCGCGAAATCGTCTCGAGGATCGAGAAGTCGTCCCACACGCCCGCGCCAACGCCCGCCACGAGCGCCGCGCCGAGTGCGGCCGCCTGCTGCCCGATCGCAGCGCGCGCCACGCGGCGGCCGTAGACGTCCGCGTAGATTTGACGCCACAGCGGCGAGTTCGCGCCGCCGCCCACGAGCGTGAGCGGCTCTGCGACCGGCGCGAGACGCGCCAACTCGTCGAGCGCGTTCCGGAGCCCGAACGCCACACCTTCCATCACGGCGCGGATCACGTCGCCGCGCGTGTGCCGGAGGTCGAGGTTCGCGAACGCGCCGCGCAGCGCGGGCGTCGGGTCGAGCGAACTGCCGCCCGCGAGCGACGGGTTGAAGTAGAGGTCGTGCGCGCCGCGGCCCGCCTTCTCCGCCTCGGCGTCCATGGACGCGTAGTCCATCCCGCCGCAGAGCACGTCGCGACACCACGTGTGCGACGTCCCCGCCGAGAAGATGGCGAGCGCGGAGGCGTACTGCCCCGGCACCACGTGATCGAACACGTAGGGACGCGTCGCGACGTCGAGGAGCGGCTTCGCGGAGGAGACGGCGATCCACGCCGACGACCCGAGCGAGCAGTACGCCCGCCCTTCCCGCCACGCACCCGCACCGAGCGCCATGCAGGAGTTGTCCACGCCGCCAGCCACCACCTTCACGTCCTGCGGCAGCCCCAGCTCGCGCGCGGCGTCCGGCGTAAGCGTACCGAGCACCTGCGTGGCAGGTACGATTTCGGGGAAGAGCGCGCGCGGCAGGCCAGAAGCGGCAATCAGTCCCTCGTCATACCACCGCGTGGCGAGGTCATACACGCCCGTGCCGGAGGCGTAGGAGAAATCCGTCGCCCGCACGCCGCAGAGACGGTAGTTGATGTAGTCCTTCGTACCGAGGATCGTCGCGGCGCGGCCGAACCACTCCGGTTCGTGCGCACGGAACCACATGAGTTTGAACACGGAGTAGAGCGCGGCCGGGAAACCGTTTCCCGTCTTCATGTACCACGCCTCCTCCGGCACTTCGCGGAAGAACGCCTGTGCCTCCTCGCCCGCGCGCGAGTCGCTCCAGATCGGCACCGTGGGACGCAGCAGGTTGCCCGCCGCGTCGAGCGGGACCACGCCGAGGGAGTGTCCGGAGATGCCGAGCGCACGCACGCGCTTCATCTTCTCCTCGCCCGCCTGTTCGGCGAGGAGACGCGTGGAGCGCACGGTCGCGCGCCACCAGTCCTCGGGGGACTGCTCGTGGAAACCGCTCGCGGGATAGGTCGTCTCGTAGGCGTCGAAACCCGAGGCCACGCACGCGCCGTCCGCGCCGTACAGGGAGGCCTTGATGCCGCCCGTTCCAAAATCGTATGCGATGATGTACATTTGATGATCCTTCATTTTTTTGTTTCGGAAAGAATGAAACTCTTCGGTGCCCATGCACCGAGCGCGAAGGTGAAGCTGCCGTTCTTTACGGCGATTGGCTCGCCGGCGATTTCGCCGCGCAGATTCACCGGCTGCGCCGCATCGGCCTTCATGCCCTGCGGCAGCGTAACCGTGATGTCGCCGCCCTTGCCGGCCTGCTCCCACACGCGCAACACGGTTCCCGCACCATCTGGATTGGGGCAAAACGCCGTCACGCGCACGCCCTTCCGCGACAGCACCACACCACTTGCTATCGGCGTACACGGTGCTCCCGCTCTACCGTTCTTTGCGACCTTTGCGTTCTTTGTGGCTAAATCATCCCCCGCCGCGAACGCCGCGACGGCGGGCTGGCGGATCTCCCACGCGGGCGTGAAGATCGTCTGCTCCTCGTCCGCGCCGTGGGCGACGGGATAGACGCGCAGCGAGGCCGACCACGAGCCGGGAATCCACAGCGGGAAGTTCGTGTTCCACTGGTTGTTGTAGAGGTTCGCGAACACCTCCGGCTCCGTCGGCACGTAGTCCGGCTCGTAGCGCCAGAGCCCGGGCCTTCCAAGGCTCCAGAGCGGCAGGTCGGCGGACACCACGCCCACGCCCGCGCCGCCGGGGCCGCTCCGCACCGTAATCGCACGGTCTGCGCAGAGGATGTCCTTGTTCGCTCCGAAGATGATGTCCTTCGTGGGGTCGATCGTGCCGCCGATGCGTCCGACGCGGAACGACGGCCCCTCCACGTTGAACGGAAGACACAGCCAGCCACCTTCGGGAATCGGATCGGGTGTCTTGTCTTCCACGCGCCACGTGATGTCCACGCACGGCAGATGGTCCGGGAACGAAAAGCGCATCTCGTATGCCTTAGCGAGGCCCTTCGTGTCGTCGGGCGTCATCACCACCTCCACGCCCAGCGGCGAACGCTTCATGTGCGCGCGCCAACCGGACGGCGTGATCGCGGCATACGGCGCGTGCGCGACGTCCGGCATCCCCGGCTTGCTGAGTCCGTCGTTCTTCTCGCGCTCGTTGTAGATTTTCGCGTAGCGGCCCACCTCGTTGCGGCTGAAGCGCTCGTGCAGGAACTGCCCGAGGGCATGCCCGCCCTGCTTCACGAGCTCGCGCCCGGTCGCATTCTCGACGAGCGAGGCGATGCCGCCATTCTCCAGGTCGAACTTGACCGTGAAGTGGCGAAGCTTCTTTGGTTGACCATCTAGAACTTCTAGCTTTTCTAGCCGTTCTAGACCTTCTAGATTTTCTAGATGACTAGCCTTGAAAGTCTTGTACCCGCCGGCCGGGAGGCCCTTTGCGAGGAACCTCACCTTATTGCCTTCCCTTACCGCACCTGGTAGGGCGGTCGCCCCGCGACCGCCGTCCGGCATCTCCACCTCCACCACGGCATCGCGCACATACGGCATCGGATTGAACACCACTACGCGCGGCCCCTCCACGGCAACGCTTCGCGCAAGCGCCCCCATGCGCGCCTGGATGCCGTCCTGCGCCGCCTTGCACGCACGGCGCGCGTAGTCCGCATGGTACTGGAACGATTCGTCGAACTCCTTGTATTCGCCGGAGTCGTAGCGCTGGCGCCAGCCGGGACGATACAGCCGCGGACCGCGCACGCGGAAGCCGGCGAGCCCCCAGGTGTGTTCAGAGTAGAGGCCGGAGTCGCGGTAGGCACGGTCCAGGAGTTCCGCGACGGGATCGGTCGCGACGCCGAACGCCCGTAGCGTCGTGTCGAGTTGTCCGAGCGTGATGAGGTCGCCGACGGTACGGCGGTGGATGGCCGTCGCCTCGGGCAGGGTCATCATGCCGTGAATCCACGTATCTGGCATGTCGCCGCGCACGACGGGCAGGGACGGATGCGCCTTCTCCTCCGCGATGATGGCGTCCACGAATTCGTCGGGGTTGCCGAAACGCACCTTGATGCCGGGGAGCTGTTGCCTCGCCTTGCGCAGGATATTGTCCACTTCCTTCCGCGACATCGGGCCGGCGTTGTCGCCCCTCATGTAGTAGGCGAGCCACGTCTTGTGCCGCCACCCCTTGGGCGGCGTCACGCTGCCGTTGCCAATCCATCCGTATTTGGGCGAGTATCCAAGCAGAATACGCGAACCGTCAGGGCCCTCCCACCAGCAGAGCGTCGGAATCTTCTCCACCACGGAATAGGGCTTGCTGCACGGGTTGCTGCCCAGATGCAGGAACTTCACGCCGACGTGGGCGAGCAGCGTGGGCATCACCCATGCGTGATCCGGCACGTCCGTCTGTTTCGCGTAGCGCGGCAGATCGAAGCCGAACTTCCGCGAGAGGTTCGAGCCGTAAGAGAACATCCGCACCAGTTCTTCGGGATCCGAAGCCTCCGTTTCGTTCGTGAACGGCAGCGCATGCCACATCAGGCGGCGCTGGCGCACGGCGTCCTCGATCTTGGCCCGGCGTTCGGGGGTGTACTGTCCGTTCAGGATCGCGTCGGTCAGCCAAGCCGGCAGCGTCCAGCGCAAGCGGAGGTCGGGCGGCATCGTCCGGTCGGAATCGAACAGCGCCAGCGCCTTGTCCATGTATGTCGTCCTGTACAGCTTGACCAGTTCGGGGACAGTGTGCGTGTAGCCCACGTCGAGATGGCACTTCGTGACGATGATCACCTCCTCGAGGTTCGGCCAGTCGGGATTTGCCGCATTCGCCACAACCGCCGCCAGAGCAAAGGCGGCAAATAAACAGTTTTGAATATTCACTGCATTTTCTCTATTAACAAACGTTCACCATGTTATACCATCGCAGAAACAGCGGCAGAGGTTGGTGTTCGAAGCGGGAATTCCTTACCATCAATCTCCACCCGGAGCTTAAGAATACCACCAAGCGCATTTACAATTTTCTGTAGTGTGCCTATACGCAGATTGTCACCACGTTCAAAGGCAGAATACGTAGGCTGGGAAACGTCTAGCCGATCGGCCATCTCGGTCTGGGTGATCCCAACAGCCTGACGAATCTGCGCAAGAACGTATTCGCGGCTCATGTCCGCGGCAATCTTGCGATTCGCCTCCCGGCGCTCTGAACTCATGCGCGAGCGTAATTCGCTAAAGGAATGATGTCCACTCATGTTTTTGCCTCCTCTTCCAGTTCTTTCAAATGCTGCTCAAACAGTCGTTCGGCCAACGGAATGTTTTCCACATACCAGCGATCATCGCCTTTTTTGTCCCCGCCTAGCAGTAACAGTGCCGAACGGATAGGGTCGAATGCATATAGGATACGAATTGGATGCGCATTGCTTTGCACCCTCAGCTCACGTAAAGCAATATTCGCTCCCTTTATGTCAGAAGAATACGGATATCCGAGAGTCGGTCCAAACTCTTCCAAAAGAGCCACAACGCGGTCGATGTCGTCTTGCGTAGATTCTGCAAGTTCCATCCACCACGCCCCGAATTCATCAGTGTACTCAACTGTCCATTTTGCACTCACGCGAGACAGTATAGCATATTCCCTATACCGCCGTCAATGGTTTGCCCCCTGATGGAATTTCCTCTCAGCATGTTCTCGTTCGTGAATTGGCACAAAGTCCTATCCGCAAGGGAACGGCCAGCACGGCCTCGCTACTCCTCCATGCCGCCGACGAGTACAAAACTCTTCGGTGACCATGCGCCCAGCATGAAGGAGAACTTGCCGTCCTTCACCGCAATCGGATCGCCCGCACGTTCGCCGCGCAAGTTCACGGGACGCGCCTCTGTCACATTCATGCCCGTCGGCAGTGTAACGGTAAGCGAGCCGCCCTTCCCAGCCTGTTCCCACACGCGAAGTACCGTCCCTCGCCCATCGGGATTCGGGCAAAACGCCGTCACGCGCACGCCATTGCGGGAAACGGATACGCCACTCGTAGCGGCGGGCAGAGGGCTGCCCGCCCTACCATCTCCGCTTCTCTGCGTCTCTGCGTTAAAAGCATTCCCTTCCGCATACGCCGCGACGCACGGCTGACGAATCTCCCACGCGGGCGTGAACACCGCCTGTTCCTCATCCGCCCCGTCCGCCACGGGATACACCCTCAGCGTGGCCGTCCACGTGCCGGGAATCCAGAACGGGTAGTTGGTGTTCCACTGGTTGTTGTAGAGGTTCGCGAAAACTTCAGGTTCGGTCGGCACGTAGTCCGGCTCGTAGCGCCAGAGGCCGGGCTTGCCGAGGCTCCAGAGCGGTAGATCGGCAGAAGCTACGCCCACGCCCGCACCGCATTCGCCCGTCCGCACCGTAATCGCGCGGTCAACGCATACGAGGTTGCGGTTCGCGTAGAAGATGATGTCCTTCGTGGGATCGATCGTGCCGCCAATGCGTCCCACGCGGAAGGACGGTTTCGCCACGTTGAACGGCATGCATATCCAGCCGCCCTCCGGCGTGGGATCGGGCGTCTTGTCCGTCACCTTCCACGAAATATCGACATACGCTTCATGGTCAGGGAACGAGAAGCGCAGTTCGTAGCCTTTCGCAAGCCCCAGCGTATCGCCCGCCGTAAGCGTCACTTCGTCTCCGAGCGCAGTGCGCACGTGGCGTGCCGCCCAGTTCTTCGGCGTCATCGCGGCGTAGGTGATCTTGTTCGTGCCCGGCATGCCGCCCTTTCCGCAGTCGCTGTTTTCGCTTCTCTGGAACTTGTCACGATTATACACATCTACGTAATGTCTGACCTCTACCCTGCTGAAGCGTTCGTGCAGGAACTGCCCGAGGGCGTGTCCGCCCTGCTTCACCAGCTCACGCCCCGTGGTGTTCTCGACGAGCGAGGCAATCCCGCCCTTTTCAAGGTCGAACTTGACAGTGAAGTGCCGAAGCTTCAGTGGTTGGCCATCTAGAACTTCTAGCTTTTCTAGCCGCTCTAGCTTCTCTAGCCCTTCTAGATTTTCTAGTTTTTCTAGTTTTTTAACCGCAAAGGTCTTGTACCCGCCGGCCGGGAGGCCCTTTGCGAGGAACCTCACCTTCCCACCGTCGCGCTCGCCATCGGGCAGCGAATAGCCCTTCGGCATCTCCACCTCCACCACGGCGTCGCGCGCGTACGGCAATGGATTGAACACCACGAAGCGCGGGCCGTCCGCATCCACGCTCCGCGCGAGCAACTCCATGCGCTCCCTGATCCCTTCCTGCGCCATGCGGTGCGCATCCCGCGCGTATTCCCTGTGGTACTCCAATGCGGCGTCGATGTGCTTGAAGTCTCCGCGCTCGTAGCGCTCGCGCCAGTCGGGATCATGGAAGCGCTGGCGTTCGCGTTGGCACGAAAGCCCCCACGTGTGTTCCGAATAGAGTCCGGACTTGCGGTAGGCGCGGTCAAGAGTATTCGCGACGGGCTTTGTCTCCAAGCCGAGCGCGCGCAGCGTCGTATCGAGAATGCCGAGCGTGATCAGTTCCGTCTGCGCGCAACGGTGGGTTGCCGTCTCCTCCGGCTCGGACATCAGCCCGTGGATCCACGTGTCCGGCATGTCGCCGCGAATGACGGGGAGCGTGGGGTTCTCCTTCTCCTCCGCGATGATGGCGTCCGCGAATTCCGACGGATCGCCGAACCGCACCTTCACGCCGGGGATGGCCTTGCGCACGTTATCCACCAGCGTCTCGGCTTCCTTCGGGGAAATCGGCCCCCGGTTGTCGCCGCGCATGTAGTAGGCGAGGTACGTCTTGTGCTTCCAGCCCTCCGGGACGCGGAAAATCGGTCTGTCCCGCACTTCGCCGTAGTTCGGACAGAACCCGAGCAAGATGCGCGAGCCGTCCGGCCCCTCCCACCAGCAGAGCCGCGGGATCTTAGCGAGGTCCGCGTTCTGCTTGCACCCCCGGTTGACCCCGAGGTGGAGGAACTTGACGCCCGCGTTCGCGAGGACGGTCGCAAGCGCCCACCCCTGTTCCGGCACGTCGCTCTGCTTGGCATGCCGCGGGACGTCGATCCCAAAGCGGCGTGAGATGGCTGAGCTATACGAGAAGAGACGCACCATCTCCTCGAGGTCTGACGCCTCGGTCTCGATCGTGAACGGCATCGCCTGATACTGGAGACGGCGCGTCCGCACGGCCTCCTCAAGCCTTGCGCGGCGCTCGGGACTATATTCGCCGCTCAGCGCGACGTCCATAGACCAGGCGGGCAACATCCAGCGAACACGCTGCTCCTCCGGCTTCGTCCCTTCTGCGTCGAGCAGTTTGAACATGCTATCCAGATCGGATGTCCTGATCCTGCGCATGATTTCGGGCACGGTGCAGGTGAATCCCACGTCCAGGTGGTTCTTGGCCACAAGGATCACCTCCTTGATGTTGGAACAGGCGGAAAGCCTGCGCTCATCCGCCTTCTTGGCGAGATCACCGTCAGCGCCCAGCGCCGCCGAGGCGGCAAGCGCGACGCACGCCACTATAGCCACTTGTCCAATTTTATTCGCCATGGTTTTGTTTCCTTTCTTTAAGAACAACCAGCATTCGCCACAACCGCCGCCAGAGCAAAGATGGTGGGGCGAGCCGGACCTCACTTCACAGTGGACTGATCCAACGTCTCCCACGACCCGCCCCTGGAGCGGACGAACGGCTTACGCTTGCCGCGTGGTGTGACGAGGTCGCCTAGAGTCGGTTTCATTTTGCCACATCACTGGCGAGACGCACGGATGCCTGGTAGGCTGGGGGAAGCGTGAGTTCGTAGAAGTCCCCGTTGACCTTCCCCGCGCCGGAACGGCGCGCGTAGCGGCAGCCAATCTCAAAGCCGTTCGGCACGAGCGTTTCAGCCGCCACGATCTTCCCACGTCCGCCGGTCGGGATTCGGAACGTACACGGCTTCTCCACAGAGAAATTGTAGAACGTCATGTAGCGGGTGCCGTCGGGGTGGTCCGTGACGAATGCGTTGTCCGGGAGGAACGCGCTTGTCGCGTCCGCCGCCGGTACGCCGCCGACGTGTCCCTTCCACAGCCGCATCGCCTCGCCCACCGACGTGAGGTGGCACTCGAACTGATTGACGCAAATTGCCTGCTCGTTGATCGCCTGGAAGTAGCACACGCACTTCAACCCCAGCGTTTTCCAGTTGCGCATCATGAGGTTCAACATCTTTGCGACGTACAGGCCATCGACGATTCCCTCCTCGCGGAACCACGTGGACCAGGTGTTCCATTCGTCGTATGAGATGCCGATCTCGCCGGGAAGCCTCGCGCGGAACTGTCCGAGCGCGGCGATCGACTCGTCCGCCCAGCGTGACATGTCGGCGTACACGCCCGCCGTCCGTTCCGGCGTGGTGTAGTCGAAGATGCAGTGTCCGGTGATGCTCTCGTAGCGGTGGTAGGCGACGATCGGCGCGACGCGCGAGATCGGCTTCGCGCTGTTCTCGATCCAGTTCCGTCCGCCCTGCGGATAGGCGCCGGACGCGACGAGCTTGATCGAGGGATCGACTTTGAGCATCGCCTCCGCGTGCTGGATCGCCACCTTGGTGTAGCCCTGCGGTCCGTTGACGCCCTCCATGTGTCCGTGGCCCATCTCGTTGCCGAGCCCCCACAGCTTCACGCGCCCCTTGCACGCCTTCACCCAGTCGGCGGAATCCTTTGGGCTGTCCCATCCGATGTTGATGGTGAAGAACGGCTGCGCCCCGATCTTCTCGCAGAGGGCAAGAATGTCCTCCGTGCCGATGTCGTTGGAGTCGTAGCCGATCGTGTAGGGATGCGTCTTGATTTCATTGTAGGACTGCAACGGCGCGCGTTCGTCGGGGTCGGCGATGAACCCGTCGCGCCAACGGTACTCGCCTGCGAAGTTACCGCCCGGCCAGCGGACAACCGACGTGCCGATCTCGCGGAGGTGCTCCACCACGTCCGCCCGCATCCCGCGGAAGTTGTCGCCGGGCATGACAGAGACCGCGCCGACGACGATGTAGCGCTTTCCCTTCACCAGCACGGAGATGTCCGCCATCGTGTCGCGTTCCAGCGTGAAGTCGAACGCGATGCGCTTCCAGTCCTGGATGCGCTTCCCGTCACGGATGCCCTTCGTCCGCACCGTGAACGCGCGCTCGGCGAGGACGCGTCCCCCCGACGACACACGCAGCACGACGGGCGCATCCTCCTCGTGAAGCGTGCTCACCACGGCCCGGAACGTGTGCGCCACGCCGCCGCGCACGCCCACGTCGCGCTGAAGGATGCCCGCCTCCCCTTCTGCGGCGAGACATCCGATCACCTGCGAATTTCTTTCATCGACGCGCGGCATCCGGCTCCCCGCCGCATGGCGCGTGAAGCCACGGTTCAGCATGAGATGGTAGAACGCATGGTCGCCGCACGGCTCCCACATCAGCGCCACGCCGTTGCGCCGCGGTCTGCCCGCGAACTTGCGGTTCCGCACGAGCTGGGCGGAAAGCCCACCCTGCACCGCCGAGCGCGTATGCTCGATGTTCTGCCCCATGATGAACGCGGGAATCGGCTCCGCCGCAGTGCCCTGCACCGCCAGTACAGCAGCAAGCGAAGCTACACATAGCTTTACAATGACAGATTTATTTGTTGCCATGGTTTTCTCTTTTGTCCAAGTTAACGTGTGCCATAAACTATTTGATGATGACAATTAATCCCGCTTGTGACCGTTTCAAGGAATCGGCGTCCACGAACTCAAGCATCCATCCATTCTCGCGCGAGGCCGCGTCTTTCAGTAGTCCCGGCGCAGAAGCCAAGCCCTGAAGAACATGCTGGAGAACCTGTATTCGCCATGAAACAGATACACATACCTAAGTTCGCAAAGTCTGATCGCGGCCTTCCGCGCAGACGCCGCATTGCCAATGCCCGCCTCGTCGAGGAACGCGCGAGACTGTATTTCACGCCCTCCGATCCGCGCGATGCCCATCAGCAACTTGAACTGCACGGGGGAAAGTCGCTCGCAGAAACTCTCGAATTTGTCCCCCTCGCGCATGAACACGACCTGAAGCGCCGTTTCGATGTCCTCCGGCCCCACGCTGCCTGCCGTCACGCCCCAAATGGCCTCGCACAGCTGCTGCACGTCGCCGGGGACGTTCGCGACTGTGTCCATGATGGCCCTGACCGTCTCGTCGGAAACGCGGCGGCGACCGCTTGCGAAACGCGCAAGAAGGAACTTGGCAAACGAATCTTGTTCGATTTCCCCGACGCACAAGGTGAGCGCGGACTTGTAGAAGGCGCTGTCCGGGTTGTCGAACAGCTCGACCATCCTGCTTCTCACGCTGCCGGTGAACACATACGGGATGTCGCCCTGGAACTGGATGCGCCCGCGCATGAGGGCAAGCATGGTCTGCGCGTCTGCGAGGTTGCAGATGTCCTGGAACTCGTCGAAAACGACGACCGTCCGTCCGTTGCCCGCGACTTTGGACAGCATGTCCAGGACTTCCTCCACGGCATACGGGTCCTCTGCGGCGCGCGCGTCAAGGGCGAATCCGACTTCTCCCGAAGCCGGGTCTATCTTCATCACCGGACGGAGCCTCGGCAGGAGCTTCAGTGCCTTCTCGAAGATGGTCGCCTTGCGCTCCAGGTTGCGCACGGACGAGACGATTCGGCGGCAGACGTCTCCGACGGTCTGGACGTGCAGCAAATCGACGTAAAGCATCCGCCATCCGCGAAGACCGCGCACGACTGCGTTGATCAGCGACGTCTTGCCCATCCGGCGCTCGCCGTGAATGACGACGTTCTGCCCGGAACGGACGAATCCGGCGAGCTGCCTTTCAAGCAACGGCCTTGGACAGTAGAAACTGTCCTCGACCACGCATCCGTACCTAAAAGGGTTGTTGTCCTCTAGCTTGGCTTTCATGGTGCCATATTGTATCATACCATTTGGTTTCATGCAAGGCCGACAGGTAAAAAGCCTCACTTCGCCGTGGACTGATTCAACGTCTCCCACGACCCGCCCCTGGAGCGGATGAACGGCTTCCGTTCCCCGCGCGGCGTGATGAGGTCGCCGTCCGGCATCTTTGCGCCATTGAACGTGCAATTGCGGAACGACAGCGGCTCCGTCGCAACCGCCTCGAACGGCGTTTTCGCCTTCACCTCCGCCGTAAAGTTCTCCAGACGGATGTTCGACAGGATTGAATCGTGGTTCCCGATGAAGCGCAGCGGTCTCGCGCACTTGACGTTGAAGTTCCTGAACGTGACGTCACGCACGCCGCGTATCTTGATACCGGGTTCCGCCACGATCTGCACCGAGCTTCCGTATGAGTTTCCCTCGAATCCGTCGAAGACGATGTTGGACATGTCCATGTATCCCTCGTCGTAGGGGCGCGTGTAGCGGATCGGGTAGTCGAAGAAGATACCGTTGTTGCCGGACATCTTGATGTTCTTGAAGAGCGCGTTGCGGATCGTGTCGTCCGAGGGCGCGCCCATGCGGATCGACTGGCACCTGCTGTTCAGCACGCAGTTCGACACGACGAAGTCCTC
>CADCOC010000072.1 GCA_902802945.1 uncultured bacterium
AGTCGAATGTCCAACCCCGCTTTTTCGATGCCATTGTCAAGGCCCATGGCACCGGAAAATGTTGATATGACAATCTTCTTTTTCATTTCTGTCCTTTTTTAAGCTGGTTGGATAGTACCATAGCGTGACCGTTATATCAACGCACTGGTTGATCTATTTTGCATTTCGCAAGTCCTCCTTGATGTAGTAGGCGCAATCATACTGCTTTAGGAGTTGCTTCACGTCCCTTCGGAACTTCGGCCAATCGACCGCTGCTTCCACTTCACGGTTATGGTTGAGTTTTCCAACTTTCCAATAGTTCACAAATTCGTGCGCGATCTCGACAACGCGCAATGCCTCGTCGGGAATGATCACAGGCTCCATGCTGACCCATGTAGGGATGCCCATATCGTGCGCTTCGCGGAGCAACCGCAGCCGACTCCCCACGGAGGCCGCGTTCGGCTCCCATTGCTTACGCAATTTGTCGCTGGCGAAACTGAGCGTCACGCCAAGTTTCACGTCGGCGTCCTTCATCAACTGCAAATCGGGCTTTACCCTCTGGTATGTCCCCTTGGTGAGGACGCTGACTTTCACAGCCCATTTCTTCGCGATCTCAAGAGCCCTGCGGGTTATTCTGCGAGATGATTCAAGTGGTTGATACGGATCGCTCAAGAAGCAGAACAACACACGATGAGCTTCGTCGTTCATCTTGTGCTTGGCGAGGTAGGCACAGTCTTTGTCGAACGATTCAAGGATGCCATCTCTCGCGTACACTCCCTCGCCCCAGTTCTCCGCCGACTTATGTATGCAAGCCGGGGCGTAGCAGTACCTACAGCCATGTGTGCAACCTATGTAGAGGTTGCAGGCGAGCGGGGAATATTCAAGAGCTCGTCCCTTGGGCTTGTAGATCACGGTCATTGGGACGCTCCCTTCTTCGTAAGCACGAAATCCCTGATCTTCAACGCATCCTTGTACGCCGTCTCGTAGCTCATGGGATAGCGGCGTTTATCGAGCAATCCATCAGAGACCATTTGCGACACGACGATCCTTGCCTCTTCAGCGGGGAATCCCTCCTGCAACGTGTAGAGGTAAGCGTCGCGTGTGGTCTTAAGCTCTCCAGACAGTATGCCACGGCGAAACGAATCGTGGAACTTCCTCTTCTTGGTAGGCTTGTCGAATTCGGGAAATAGCGACGGCTGCCCCAGCACGATATGGTCTTCGTCGATGTCGAAATCGGCCTCGCCCGTTAGTGGATCTACACGCCAGGCAAGCGTAAGAAACTTCTCCATTCCAAGCGGATGCCCAGAACCAAAGATCAGTCCAAATGTGTTTCCGCCCTTCTTGATCGAGAAAGGGGCAAGGTAATACGCTTCTGGGTTTGGCAATAGCCTCCGATATGCATCGCGGACGATTCGATGTACATTCTTCCCGTTCATCTTCGCAAGGTCATCTGCCGTGACTGGAGTCCGCCCGACAATGTTAGGATCGTCCTTGAACCGATTTATGTGAGACGAAGATATGTAGAACAGGAAGTCAGTCCTTTGAATCGACGTTATCGCCCTGAACACTTCTGGCGTTATGAACTTAACGCCGTTCTGGTCGAGAAACACGAGGTTGGCCACGTTCTTGCTCTGCATCAACGGTAGCCACTCTCCAAATACAACATTGAAGTCCTTGTTCGAGTAATGGATGGTTGTGCTGCCGATGTCCTGGCACTTTGAACACACTTCGCAGAGGTGTTCAAAGTTGCACTTCTTGAACTCGTTGAGGTAAAGGTGAATCGGGGGCGGTGGCGTGGGTTTGAAGTAGCCGTCCTGCGCGGAGCGGATTTGATGAAGCGCGATCAAGGGGCTTCCGGGCTTGCCCTCGCTGTCGTTGCCCTGCCCGGCGAAGAAGTCGAAAATCTGGATGCGGTCAAGTGACTGATGCATGAACACAGGCAGCCATGCTTCGACATAATGCTGGTAAAGGTACAATTTTCGCATTGTACCTTCGTCGAAAGGCTCTCTGAATAAGTTTAGACCTGCCATTGTCCGCTTTCATTGCTTTGAACTGTTTATTATACCATATTTGGCGGATGGACGGAACGGGACAGTTTGGAATACTGAATTTTCTGCGAGTGCGGCAATAAACATCCGCATGAACAGATGCCAGACAAAAAACGGAACCGAAGTCCCAAGCCACTTCATGGATGTGGCGCGGATACTCGCCTACGCCGCAGACCGTCCCGCGCCGCCCCCGAAGCCCCCGCGCCCGCATACGCAGAAAGTCGATAACCCGACTGGATATTCCAGAAACAGTATGGTGTAATGTCACACCGTAAAGGAAAAGCTCTGATGACACAACCGCCACATACCCTGCTTGCCGAGATCGCCGCGATTCAAAAGATGAACGTGAACCAGATACTCGCCAAGTACGCCCGATTCTTCACGGGCAGCCCGACGCGCTGCACCGCGACCCTCCGGCAGGAGGCGATCTACCGCCTTCAGGAGGAGCACTACAACCTCCGCATCTCCGATGCCACTGCCGCCGTCCTCAACGCCTCGCTCGAGAAGCGCGAGGAGCGGCGCAAGGGGCGCGAGTCCCTCCTGCCCGGCACGCAGTTCGTCCGGGAGTGGCACGGCGAGAAGCACGTCCTCATCTACCGAGGCCCGAAGCAGTACGAGTACCTCGGACAGACCTATCGGTCGCCCTCGGTGGTCGCGAAGCGCATCACCGGCACGAACTGGAACGGACGCGAGTTCTTCCACCTTCCGTCGCTCAAGAGCATGAAGCAGGAGGATTGACATGGACAGCGAGAATCAGCAGACCCCAACCGCAGAGAAGCGATGCGTCATCTACTGCCGCAAGAGCTCGTCGGACGGGCTCGACCGCGACTACACGTCCATCGACTGCCAGACGGACACCTGCAAGGCGTACATCGAACGCCACGCGGGCGAAGGCTGGCGGTTCACTGGGCGCGTCTACGCCGACGGTGGGTTCTCCGGCGGGACCACGAACCGCCCGGAGTTCCAGAAGATGATGGACTCCGTCCGCGCCGGCGAGGTCGACGTGGTCGTGATCTACAAGCTCGACCGCATCAGCCGCAACAAGCGCGACTTCTGGAACCTCGTACACGAGTTCAGGCAGTACAACGTGACCATCGTCACCGCCACGCAGTTCGTTGAGATGCAGACGAGCGGCGGACGCGCCGCGACAGGCGTCCTTATGGACTTCGCGGAGTACGAGCGGGAGATCGACTCCGAGCGCATCAACGGGCAGATCCGCGCCGCACGGATGGCGGGACGCTGGGCATCCGCCGCCACGCCCTACGGCTACGCCAAGACGCAACACGCAGAGCTCGTCGTGGACGAGGAGGCGGCGAAGCGCGTCCGATTCATCTTCGAGAGGTATCTCGTCATCAAGAGCGCGAGGCAGGTCGCCATCGAGCTTAACGAGCGTTTCGGCGACAAGGAGCTGGGCAAGCCGTGGCGGACGGCGAACGTCTACCGCATCCTCGAAAACATCGCCTACAAGGGCTACGTCATGTACAAGGATCGGGAGTACAAGGGCATACACACGCCGCTCGTCACGGAGGAGGTCTGGGCGAAGGCCCGCGAGATCGCGGCGGAGAACACCGTGTGCGCGGGCGGCGAGAGACGGATCGTCACCATCGCGGAGTTCAAGGGAATACTCAAGTGCGGGCATTGCGGCGGCGCGATGGCACCGACGTTCACGAACAAGCGCGGGCGGCGGTACGTGTACTACAAGTGCCAGAAGGACGACACCCGCGCCGTCTCGACCTGCCCGATAAGGTCGATTGCATCGAACGAGATCGAACGGCCCGTCTGGAACGAGATCGGACGCATCCTGCGGACGCAGGCGTTCCAGGGCGCACTCGCCGCCGTCAAGCCGGAGCTCGCCGCGAAGGCGGGCGAAACCGCCCTCGGCGACCTCGCGGGATTCATCGAGCAACTCTACCCGGTCGAGCGCAGCCGGGTGGTACACGCGCTCATCAAGGAGATCCGCCTGACCACGGGCGGGCTTGACATAGTGTTCCGATCCGGCGGCGCGACCGGGCTTGCGGAGGAGATGAGAAATGACAACGTATAGAACCCTGCCAGACGGCAACATACTCGTACACGTGCCGATGCGGCTCGTGCGCAAGCAGAGCGGAGTCCGCCTCCTTGCGACCGAGCCGGGGGCGAACATGAGCCGCAACGAGGAGATGCTGAACATCCAGTCGCTCGCCCTCGGCCTCAAGTACAGGCGCGTCGCGCTGACGGACGAGTTCCCGTCGCGGTTCAAGATGGCGCAGCACTATGGATTCGACTCGTCCTACCTCACGCGCATGATCCGCCTCGGATACCTCTCGCCGGTCATCGTCGAGAAGATGGCGCGTGGCGAGCTCGCGCACGTCACGATCCAGCGGCTCCAGCAGATTCAGACCCCTGTCTGGGCGGAGCAGCACAGGGAGCTCGGCATCGAGTGAGCGGTTGCGGGGCGCAGAAACACAGAGGCCGTCGGGAGCGATCCCGGCGGCCTCTTTTCATTTCCGCTTCGATGCGAGCCGTCGTTGCAGGAACGGCTTGATCGAGAACGCTATCACCGCGTTGATTTTTCTCTCCTGACCACCGGTAATACCGTCCTTGTCGCGCTTGTTGAACATATCGAGCATGAAACCGTAGTCGCCCTCCGAAACCGCACCTTGTTCGAGAAGGTAAAGCAGGAACTTCCGAGAGAAGAACTTGGTGTCGAGTTCGATGTACTCCCGCTTCGTGATCGCCTCGTAGAGCCTGAACATCCGTTCCTGCACATCAACCTCCGACGAGAGGTCTTTGCGCCCGAACTTCTTGATGCACTCGCTGCCGATTGGGCCGAACGTGGTTCCGTTGTTCCGGTTCCGGATGTAGAAGAGATAGCGGATTCCCTCGTGGCCGCACATACAGTTCGTCTCGGCGGACTCGTCCTCCTCGCAGTCGCATATGTCCCATTCGAGAACCGCCGTCTCCCAGCGGTCGGAGACCGAGGCCTTCACAATGGGCTCGATCAGATTCTTGGTGTACGCAGAGTTTCTCCTTGGCATGGCATTTCCCTCAATCCACGTGTGTCCGGTAGTTCCTCTTCTGACCAAACTTTCCATCGCACTTGTCTGCGAAATCAGCGGCATCCATGTCCCTCATCGGCTTGATGTCGTTGCCGTCAAGTTTTGCCGAGGGAAAAAGCTTCAGTATTACATCGGCGAGGCTTTCGCCCGTAAAATTGTCGACGAATCGACTGTCCTCGCATCCGTACCAGTGGGTTACGAACTCCGCGTAAGGTCTGTCTGGCTTTCCATTCTTGGACGATGCTTCCGTCAAAGCCGTGATGTGTCGGTAGATTTGTCGCTCCGAGAGGCGCTTCCTGCTTGGAGATGCGTTATGCTTGTACATCCAGTCGGCTATCCACTTTATCGGGGGTCGGCCGACCCGTTTCTCGCGGCGAAGGTTCTCAAACCATTCCGCCATCATCTTTAGGTAGTGCGGCGCGTACATCTGGATAGGCCACCGCTTCGGGTTGCCCTTTGCACGCCTTTCCTTCGGCTCGCTATCGCGGCGGCCCCCGCCCTGGGGCATGGGAATCTTCTCTTCAACGACCTCGTTGGCAAATTGCAACGTTCCGTCTTTGACGAAGAGTAGGCGTGAAAGGTAGATCACGCGGGTCGCCAATGACGATGGCAGGGTTTCCGGGTTGTTCTGACCGATGATGAGAACGGACTTGGGTGCGCTTTCAAGGGCGCGGTACATCCCTGCCGTCGGTACGCAGGCGAAGTACACGTCGTAACCGCGCAGCTTGCCAAACTGCCAGCCGGTCTTCTTGAACTGCCTGCTGATCTTGCAGCCAAGTCCTCTCGACATGAATTCAGCAAGCGCGTTGTGGTCTATGGCGTAATCCTTGTTGACGTACTTCACCTCGGTGACCTTTGATTCGTTGCCGTCGGGGAAACGGATTTGGATTTCACCGTTCGGGCTGATGTTGGGGGCGGCCTCTCTGTAGATGCCTTCCTTTATGAACGGATTGTTCTGACCTCCAAGTTTATCGAGAGTGACTACAAGGTGTCCGCTGTCGAGAAACTCGGCAAACTCGTCCGGGGCGTCGTTGTAGATTTTTGCTTCTGGTGTTGCCATTACTCTTCACCTCTTCATGGTTTAGTTTTTCATTTGTCGTTCCTTTGTTTGACCGGTGAACCCGTAGTTTGCCCGTTTAAGCGTTCTCCTGCCCCGTAGGCGCGTCCTCTCCGTCGGCCGGGGGATTTGCCGTCCCCTCGGCAGGAACGCCAGCAAGGGCGTTCTTGACGCTTTCCGGCGGCGGCTGGACCTTTGGCTCGTGGACGATGTCGCGGCGAACCATCTTGAATAGCGGAAGATCCTCGTAGACCTCGTCGAGGCGCGTGATGTCGTAGACAACCGTTGTATGCCCCTTGTAGTCTATTCCGTTCTCCTCAAGGTAGTTTCGCAGCTGGATGTAAAAATATGGTCCAGTTCGCCTGACCTTGAAGCCACGGCGGTCTTCGCCGGGCTTCACGATTGCCCCAAGGTCGCGCTCGCCGGCCTTGAAGAGCACGACGGTGCTTTCCGCCGTGATATTCATCATCGCCGCTGTCTCTGGGGTGAAGTTCAGCCTACCCGTGGCTTGCACGGTGGCCTTTGCGGTCTTCGACAGGCGTTCGCCGTCGAGGATCTCGAGATTGTCTTTAAATGCCATTGTTCTTCCTCCTGGTTCTTTGAAACGGCGAGTATTATATCATATTTAGCATAGCGAGGCAACGCTGAGTGTATAATTCGCCGCAACTTGCACAAATTATTATGGTAAAAAGATGGTAAAAGGCGTGAATGATGGTAATTGGGTAGTAGTCAAGGGTAAACAATTACCATAGAATCGACATTTGACGTTGCGTTTGAAAATAATGTCACTATGTCAAATGTCAAAATGTCAAGATCAAGGGCGATTCACGCAGGGATGCATTTTGACATTCGGTTTTTGACGCATATTTAGGTCAAAAAGAAGCCATTGGCGAGACCTCCGGCGCGGTGCCGGAGGCGAAACCGAAAGGAACGCCAATGGCAAGAAAACATAAGTTCACGCGCCCGGACAATCCGTTTACGACGGAAGTCCTGGACGACATAGAAGCGAAGGTAAATGTGGCGATGACCAAGTTCAGGGTTCTCGCCAACGAGGAGAAGCGGCAGTCTCGCCGCCATGAGGTCACAAGCCGGCTCAAGGCCGCAGTCATGAAGGCGCACGGGAAGTTCAAGCCGAACAACCGCTGCTCCTTCCCGAGCTACGCCGACGTGTTCATCGTCCGCGAGCTGGGACACTGTCTGCGTCACCTCGCCTACGTGGTCGAGCAGGAGAATGCTACGGTGTCGTGCGACCGCAAGATCTCCGGCAGCGACGAGGACGCTCCGACGTTCGTGGCGGGGCTGCCCGACCCCCGCGACCATTTCGCGGAGGGACTCCTCAAGTTCGACTTCGACATCGTGGAAAGGATGCTCAAGGAGCAGAACCCCGTCTACGCGAGGATCTTCTCGCTCCGCCGCGAGGGCTACAAGCTCTGCGAGATCCATCCGATCATCGGGGTGCCGCAATGGATGCTCTACGACATCCTGTGGCCGGCGACTGTGAACGCCGTGCGCCGGATCTACGACCACGGCCGCTGAAAGAAAGTTTACGGAACTTTCCGAGGCGGCGGCAATAAACATCCACCGTGGGCGGGCGAGAACGTCTCTCCCCGCCCGGAACCCGAAAGGAAAACACATGAAAGACAACAACTGGTTCATCGACATCGATGAGAAAGAGTACCATGCGGGCGCGCTCGGCAACGGCGGTACCTACATGAGTTCGCACAACCTCGCGCTCATGCGCGACAACCCGCACACGTTCGAGCTGCTCATGAAAGGCAGGCTCCCGCGCACCGAGTCGCCAGCCCTCGCGTTCGGCCGTGCGCTCCATTGCTTCACGCTCGAGCCGACGGAGGCATGGAATGCCCGCTACCTCGTGAGCGACGGCCCGATCAACGAGAAGACCGGCGCACCCTACGGACGCGCCACGGCGAAGTACGCGCAGTTCCTCGCCGAGCAGACGAAGGAGATCGTCTCGACGCACGACTTCGGGTTGATCGAGGGGATGGCGGAGAGCGTCTGGAGCCACAAGGAGGCGCACGAGCTTCTGGCGAGCGGCGAACCCGAGCGCACGATCCGCCTTGAGGAAGGCGAGGTCGACGTTCCCGCGCAGGCGCGTATCGACTGGTTCAACCCCGACTATGGCATTGTGGATCTCAAGAGCACCGGGGACGACATCCGCTGGTTCTCGAAGGCGGCGCACGATTACGGATACGCTTTCCAGGCGGCGTTCTACCGCAAGCTTCTCGAGCTCAAGAGCGGGAAGAAGTACCCGGCATTCTTGATAGCGGTCGAGAAAAAGGCCCCGTTCACCGTGGGCGTGTTCAAGTTCGCGGATGACGTTCTCGATCAGGCCGAGGCCATCAACCGCGAAACGCTGCGCGAGTTCGCCGACTGCCGCGATTCGGGCGTGTTCCCGACGCGCTTCGAGGAGACGCAGCTCATCGACAGGCTCTGAAACATCAACCAAAAAAACAGAAAGGACAATCATGTCTCTACTCCAGAAACTCACGACCGGCAAGACTCCTTCGCCCCCTCGCATACTCCTGTATGGCGATGCCGGGGTCGGCAAGAGCTCGTTTGCCGCGACTGCTCCGAAGCCCGTGATCCTCGCCCTGGAGGATGGATTGGATCAGGTCGACTGCGCGAAGACCCCGCACATCAAGGACTTCGGCACGTTCATCGGCTATTTGAAGGAGATCCGTGACGAGCCGCACGACTTCGAGACCCTTGTGATCGACAGCCTGTCCGCGCTCCAGAATATCGTCGCCGACGGTGTTTGCGCGACTGCGGGCGCGAAATTCCTCACGGCGGCCTACGGCGGATACAACCGTGGCAACGACGCCGCGCTCGTCCAGTTCCGAAAGGACGTGTACTCCATCCTCGACGAGATCCGCCGCAAGCGGAATATGTGCGTAATCCAGATCGCGCACAGCCACGACGAGACGGTGAAGTACACGGACGGCACGACCGACCGCCGCACCGCGCCGCGCCTCATCGCGGCGATCCGCGACTGGGTGGTCGAGTGGAACGACATCGTCGCCTACGCGAAGATCCGCACGATGGAGGACGCGTCCGGCGGCAAGGTCGTGATCGGCAAGAACGGCGGCGAGCGCGAGCTATACTGCGTGGGCGACACGCGGCTGCTCGCCAAGAACCGCTACGGAATTCCCTCCGGCCCGATGCCGTTCAAGTGGGACGCTCTCGTATCCGCCATCAAGTCCGGGAACGGCGCAAATGGTGGGTCGTAAGTTCACAGTCGCTTTCCCGATGCCGTGTGATCGCTGCGGGCGGATCATGCGGCCGGGGACGGTCGCCGTCCAGCGCACCTATCCGAGGCAGACTTTCGTCACGCACATCGTCTGCCCCGGCAGGGCGTGGAAGAGGCCGAACCCCACGGGCGTACAACAGCCCCGAACAACAGACAAACAAGAAAAGGAATAAACTCATGGAAGAGTGTTTCTTCGATGCAACCACGGTCGATCCGCTCGACAGCGGATTCTCGCCGATTCCTGATGGTGATTACGAAGTCGCCATCGTGAAGTCCCAGAACAAGCCGACGAAGTCCGGCACGGGCTCGTACCTCGAGCTGCAATGCCAGGTCGTGAGCGGCGAATACGCCAAGCGCGTCCTCTGGGCGAGGCTCAACCTCAAGAACCCCAGCACGGCTGCGGTCGAGATGGCGAAGCGCGAGCTCTCGTCCATCTGCCACGCGACCGGAGTCCTGCGCCCCAAGTGCAAGGAGGACTTGCACAACATCCCGATCATCGCGCACGTCGTGCAGGTCGCCGACAACAGGGGCGAGATGAAGAACGAGATCAAGGGGTGGAAGGCGAAGGAGAACGCCGCGCCCGCGCAGGCGCAGCCCGCGCCGGAGGCCACGCCCCCGCAGCCCACGTCCGCCGGCGGCCGCCCGTGGT
The DNA here is from genome assembly GCA_902802945.1 of uncultured bacterium. Taxonomy (GTDB): domain Bacteria; phylum Verrucomicrobiota; class Kiritimatiellia; order RFP12; family UBA1067; genus RUG572. The sequence goes on from CADCOC010000072.1 coordinate 10,040, forward strand.
GACGAGGCTCGAGGCGACGCTGAACTTCCCGCCCAGCGTGAACCGGTACTACCGGAACGTCGGCCCCCGTGTGCTGATCAGCCGCGAGGGCCGGAAATACCGGATGATGACGGTTTCGCGCCTGGGCGGGGTCAGGCCCCTCGACGGCGAGCTTGCGCTCACCGTCCACCTCTACCCGCCCGACCGGCGGAGGCGCGACGCGGACAACTGCCTCAAGTGCCTGCAGGACTCCCTCGTCCACGCGGGCGCACTGCACGACGATTCGCAGATCAAGATCCTCCACGTCGAGATGCTCGACCCGATCCCCGGCGGAAAGGCGTTCATCGTACTCGAAAGAAAAAGCGACTATGGAAAACAAGACACATCGCAGCCGCCCGGCGGCTGAACGCCGGGGGAGGCCGCGCCTTGGCTGAACTCCGGTACTACCAGCGGGACGCGGTGCTTGCCACCTACAGGCACCTGCGCGAGAAGAAAACGAACCCCTGCATTGAGATCACGGTCGGCGGCGGGAAGTCGTGGGTCGCCGCGCAGATCATGTCCGACACCGTGAAGGACTGGGGCGGGCGCGTGATCCTCCTCTGCCACGTGAAGGAGCTCCTCCAGCAGGACTTGGAGAAGCTGAACATCCTCTCCCCCGACGTGAAGACGGGGATGTACTCCGCCGGCTTCGGGAAGTACGACACCGCCGCGCCCGCGATTGTGGCCGGCATCCAGAGCGTGTACTCGAAGGCGGAGATCTTCGGCCACCGCGACATCTGCATCGTCGACGAAGCGCACATGATCCAGCCGAACGACGAGGGGATGTACGGGACGTTCGTCGATGGGCTTCGCAAGGTCAACCCGAACGTCCGCTTCATCGGCATGACGGCAACGCCGTACCGCCTCAAGGGCGGCCTCATCTGCCAGCCGCAAAACCTCTTCAACGAGATATCGTACTCCATCGGCCTCAAGGAGCTGATCGACAAGGGATTCCTCTCGAAGCTCGTGGCGAAGTCGGGGCGGGTCGTGGCGAACCTCGACAGCCTCCACGTCCGCGCCGGCGAGTTCGTCGCGGAAGAGGCCGAGGCGGCGATGATGGAGGATCGCGTCGTGGCGAGCGCCTGCCGCGAGATCGTCGAGAGGACGCGGGAGCGAAAGAGCGTCATCGTGTTCTGCACGTCGATAGCGCATTGCCGCAAGGCGGCGAACCTCATCTCGCAGTATTCCGGCGAGGAGTGCGCCGTGGTGACGAGCGAATCCTCCCCGCAGGAGCGGGCGGACATCCTCCACCGGTTCAAGGGCGGCTCGATCCAGACCGACCTCTTCGGCGGGGCGAAGGGTCCGCTCAAGTACGTGTGCAACGTCGAGTGCCTCACGACCGGCTTCGACGCTCCGAACATCGACTGCGTCGCTCTCCTCCGGCCGACGATGAGTCCGGGGCTTCTCCTCCAGATGTGCGGGAGAGGCACACGCCTTTCGCCGGAGACGGGAAAGGAGGACTGCCTCATACTCGACTTCGCCCACAACATCGAGCGGCACGGATGCCTCGACCAGCTGCGCCCGCCGGGCGAGCGCACGGGCGAGAGGCGCGGCCCGCTCGCGAAGGCCTGCCCGGAGTGCCAGACGATGATGCCTCTCCCCGTGATGACCTGCCCGAACTGCGGACACGAGTTCCCGCGTCCGGAGAAGAGCGTCCGCATCGAAAGCGAGGCATCGTCGCTCTGCCCGATCTCCGGCGAGGTCACGACGGAGACCTTGGAGGTCACGGACGTGGAGTACGAGCCCTGGACCAAGCGCGGTGCGCCGCCGACCGCACCGAGGACGGTTCGCGTCACATACTGGTGCGGACTCAACGAGAGATACTCGGAATGGATATGCCCGGAACACACGGGTTTCGCAAGGATGAAGTTCGAGAAATGGTTTCTCGCCCGCCGGGCCTCCGATGACGTGAAGGTGCCGGCGACCGTCGACGATTTCCTCGAAATGGAGTTCATGGGCATGGTGAAGAAGACGAAGGACATCACCCTGCGTCGCGTGGCGGGCGAGAGATACCCGGACGTGGTCGCAAGCACACCGGGCGACCTCCCCGACAACAGCCCGTTCCGCGAGGGCGCGTTCGACGAGGAGGACATGGAGGATCTGCCGTTTTGAGGAGGACTATGGAGTACGACGAATACGAACCCGAACCCACATTGAAGGAGCGGCTCACCATGCTGGCGTGGCGGTCTATCCCCTACGCCGTGGGCATCCTTGTCCTGTGCGTCCTGATGTGGATTGTCTGCTCCATCGCGGCGAGGATCGAGGACAGGGGCGCGTCGAGCCAGTGGGGCTGCGTGATCGAATCGGCGAGGCGCAACCTTAAAAACAGCCGGGAGGGGCAATAAACAAGAACCATGACTTCGATACCAGTAGAGACAGCCGCCGCCTACCTCAAGGCAGGACTATCCGTCCTTCCCGCCGTGAAGGCGCGGAAGAGGCCAGCCGTGGGCGCGTGGAAGACGTGGTCGCAGAGACTCCCGACCGACATCGAGGTCGAGGCGTGGTTCTCGAACGGCCACGAGGCGTTGTGCGTGGTCGCCGGCGCGGTGTCCGGCAACCTCGAATGCATCGACTTCGACCAGAAGGCCGAGGCGTACCCCGCATGGTGTGCAAAGGTCGACGGTTCGCTGCTGGCGAGTCTCGTCGTGGAGTCCACCCCATCCGGCGGAAAGCACGTCGTGTACCGCTGCGAGGGGGCGGTAGAGGGCAACCAGAAGCTCGCGCAGGGAATCAGGAACGGCAAGATCGCGACCCTCGTCGAGACACGCGGCGAGGCGGGGCTCTTCCTCTGCGCCCCGTCTCCCGGATACACGCTGGAACATGGCGACTTTGCACACATCCCGACAATCCCGCAGGAGGCGCGTGAAGCCCTCCTGTCGGCGGCCCGCGAACTGGACGAGCAACCGCCCGCCGAGGCGCGGGAAAGCGCACCTGCCCCCGCTATGGCCGCTCCTGCGCCGTCATCGGCGGGATTCCTCACGAGACCGGGGGACGATTTCGCCTCGCGTGGCGATCCGCGCCCCTATCTGCTGGCGCACGGCTGGACGCTGTGTGGGGAGAAGAGCGACGGCAACGAGCTGTGGACGCGCCCCGGCAAGGACGCGAGGGCCGGACACTCGGCGACGCTCAAGGACGGCGTGTTCTTCGTGTTCAGCAGCAACGCCTCTCCCTTTGAGCCGAACCGTGGATATAACGCGTACCAGGTATATGCGCTCCTTGAACACGCAAACGACTTCAAGGCGGCGACCGCTGCGCTGATCGACATGGGCTACGGCGCGAAGGACACTACTGCGGACGTCGATATATCGGCTATATTGTCGGACACAATATGCGCCGAAAGCACACGACCCGACGTCGACAGGGAGGATGACTGCGCAGACAGGGAGGAGGAGTGCGCAGACCCCGGCCCGATCCCCGAACATCTATTCGACGTGCCGGGATTCGTTTCGGAACTGATGGGGTACACGCTCCGAACCGCGCCCTACCCGAACCGCGCCCTGGCGTTCGCCGGCGCGTTCGCGCTCCTTGGGCATCTTTCCGGCCGGAAGTACAAGGACGAGTACGACACGCGCCCGAACCTCTACTTCCTTTCCCTCGCCGCGTCGGGTACTGGCAAGCAGCATCCTCGCGGCGTAAACGTGTCGCTCGCCGCCCTCAAGGGGTTTGCGTCCGAGATGGGCGACTACTTCGCCAGCGGCGAGGGCCTTGAGGACTCCTTCCTCTCGAACCCGTGTATGTTCTACCAGATCGACGAGGCGGACACGCTCTTCAACACGGTCAAGATGAAGGACACGCGGGCGGAGATGATCAGCTCGATGCTGCTCCGGATGTACTCCGAGTCGAACAGCGTACACATCATGCGCAAGAAGGCGTTGCAGCGCGGACAGCCGGCGAGCTCCTCGTCGATCATCCAGCCGCACCTCACGTTCCTCGGCACGGCGGTCCCCAAGTTCTTCTACGCCTCGCTCTCCGAGCGCGTCATGGCGAACGGCCTGCTCGCCCGGTGCCTCGTCCTCGAAGCGGGCAAGCGCGGCGAGGCGAACGACAACGCCGTCGCGGAGGAGTTCCCCGAGCGTGTGCTGTCGGACATCACCGACCTCATCCGCATCGGACACGAGAACGCGCTCTTCAGCGAGTTCCCGCAGACGCGCACGGTCCCGATGGAGGCCAGGGCGAGGCTCCTCCTCAAGGACGTGCGCAAGGAGGCCGACGCGATGTACGCGAAATACGACCAGTCATCGAACGCGAACGAGTGCGCCCTCGCGCTCTGGGCGCGGGCCGGCGAAAAGGTCTCGAAGTTCGCGCTCGTCCGCTCCATATCGCAGGACGTGAACGCGCCGGTCATCCGTGAGGAGGACATCGCGTGGGCTCGGACGCTCGTGTTCCACGCCACGAGACGGATGCTCTTCATGGCGGGGCTCTACGCCTACGACGGCGAGTTCGACAGGCAGATGAAGCGCGTCATGCAGAGGATCACCGCCAAGGGCGGCAGCCTTTCATACCGCAACATCCTGCGGTTCGTGAGAATGGAGAAAGACGAGCTGAAGCGTGTACTTGAGACGCTCATCGCCCGTGGCGACCTGCGCGTCGAGAAAGGTGCCAGGGGCGGGGACGTGTTCGTGACGGGATAGACGAGGCAACGCGCCTTCAGCACTCGACCACGTGGTATGTTGCGCTTGTTGTCGGCTCGGGCTCGTCCTTCTCCGACTCAAACTCCTTCATTGTACGGCAGATCGCGGAGCGAAAGTCCTTCGGGTTGTCGTCGGTAGAGAACGCCTCGATGAACCGACTCTCCTCCTCCGATCCGTCAAGCCGCTCGTGGCACATGATCATGTCGTTTGCCATCTGCTTCATGTCCTCAAGCACACGTGAGGCGACCTCGCCGTTGCCCCAGACCAGCGCGATGTAGTGCTTGGCCTCCTTCGCGAGCTCGGCGCAGGTCTTCTTCTTCCCGATCTTGGTGAACATCCATGCCTTGAAGTGCGTCTTTGCGGCGGCCCAGAAGTACATCAAGCCCTGCTCTGTCTTTGTGGCATTCTCGATGTCCTGCGAGAATTCGGCATGGAACCATTGGACGCGTGTCTTGAAGTTCCCCGCCTTGAGAACTTCTAAGTCTCCATTCAGCTGCGGTTCGTCGCTCATGGTTGCCTCCGTCAAATCGTTTCCGCAAGCCGTCGGAGCTCTGCGCGGATGCGCTCCGCCTCCTCTGTCTCGCCGTGCTCGACTGCGTATTCAAGAAGCGCATCGAGGCGCTTCAGCTCTTCGATTGTATTGTCTCTCTGCGGCATCGCCATGATAGCATCCTCTATCGTCGTTCTTCTCGATTATCCACGGTTGCTGCCATCCGGTTGTTCTGCCGGGTTCGCGGAAAGCCAGTCCGTCATAATGGCCGCCGCCTTATGAATGTTATCGTAAAACGGAAACCCCCATGAGTTGGGGTGCGGCATACAAAGGATCTTGGTCTTGTATCCTTCAACCGTGTAAGCAGCCCATTTCCCCTTGCGGCGCACATTGTACGGATGCCAATCGAGGCCCCTGAAGAACGCATCCTCCGACCAGCTCCATGTGTGTATGAACACGCAGTCGGGGGAAAAGGCATCAAGTACATCTTTGAAAAGGATATTCTCTTGGGTGAGCTGCCTCGCCTTGCCATATGCATCAACGTTCGTCACGGCGTCCCAGCACGTCTTCTCGACATCGCCGTCCCACCATCCCTCTTTCCGCAAGGACGCGACCTCTTCGACGGAGTATATGTTCCCATACCCGAAAGTCATGATCGCGTCCAGCAAATGCTTCGGAACCGAGTTCAGGTCATCGACGAACTCACCTCGGGTCATAAGCAGGTGGAGTCGAATCACAAAAGGCCAGAACGCTACCCTGTTTCCCCAAGCGAGGATGTCATCTCTTGTCGCAGGCCATGCGTTATTCCAGTCGGTGATGTACTTTCCCAATTGGCCGGAACGATAAAGATCCATCATGACCTGGTAACCCCATCGATCAGTCTTGTCGTCTCCCATCCAAGTCCGGGTGTCGAGTCCGTAATAGAAAATCTTAAGCGGAGCAGTCTTGTACCCGTCCATGACATGAGGCAGGAAAAATCCATGAGGATATGGCAAGCCGTCCTCGGAATCAAGTTCTGCAAGCACCTTGCGTAGCGGATTCAGGAAGAGCAGGTCGGTGTTTCGCTTCATATCACCCTCCGCACTTTCCGCACGGGCTGCCCTCGTCCTTGCGGCACGGATAGCCACGAGTCTTCCGATAGTTCTCGCACCTTCTGTTGTGCCGCTTCATCGAGTTGGTGGAGAGCCACCACCCGGTGTCGGGCCACTTGTCGCACACGGGGGCTGGCGTCCTCGACGCTATTGGACCGTTGCCCGCCCTGTACTCGACGCGGCCGTCTGAAAAGTACCCGCTCGGCACTTGTGTGCTTTCCGAGCCCGTCTGCGCCTGTCGGGCGACCTGTTGAGTCTCGCCCTGCGGCTTGATCCCCTTGCGGTACGCCCAGGGGTCTTGGGCGTTGGGGTTCGCCCAGAGGCCGGCGCGGCGTGTGCGGGCGGCGGTCTGGGCCGCTGCGTACCTCTCGTTCTTGCTGTAGTGGTAGCACCACGCCATGCCCTCGGCCACCATCTTGAGGTTGACATTCTCGCCGCCGAGCCAGACCGTGCCGAGCAGCCGACCGTACTTGTCCGTCTCGGAGTACGTGACCTTCACGGTCTTACCGCCGATCAGCGACTTGAGTCGGGCGGTCGATTCGCCGCCGAACGTCTGGCTGGACTCCGGAGCATCGATGTCGAGCATCCGTATCTTGTGGCGCAGGCCCTTTGCGTCCTGTACCCAGATCGTGTCGCCGTCGGACACCCTCGTGACGAGGCCGGAAACCTCGGAGTTCGCGGACGGGACCGCCGCGTGGGCATGGCTCACGCCAACGACCGCATCGGGCAGTCCGCTGCGGAAGCTCCTGTTGACTGCGCGTCCGATCACGACCGCGCAGAGCGCAGCCGCGACCAGAAACGCCGCTCTTGAAACCTTCTTCATCGCCTTTGTGGTGAAATCGTCCTTTTTACGGACGGATATTATACCATATCGGCTCCGCCCCCGACAGCAGAAAGGCCTTCGTGTGCAAGTCGTGCGATCTCCCTGCGCCTTGTGTCGGCGTTATGTCGGCAAGTGTCGTCTTTGTCGACACAAGACCTTCTCAAAAACACCTCTTGTGTCGGCGGGTGCCGACATAACGCCGACATAAATGCCGACACAAGATGACGGGCGAAAGTGTGCAAAGAGAGAGGAAATATTGATGTAAATATACTATTCCTACCTCTCCACACCCATCTGTCGATCTGTCGACGGGGGGATGGGGGTGCGCACGAAAAAAGCCCTCCAGACCCCGTTTCGTGTGCTGCACGTATCGCGCGCGCGAGGCCGCCGACACTTCCCCTCGCACCTTCCTTACGGAAAAATCCCAAGGCGCGGCAATAACCATCCATGCGGAAAGCCATCGCGCCCCCGGACGCGGACGTTCCCAAGGCCCTGCGCCCACAACGCGCCAGAAGCCGCCCAGAACGCCCCGTGTCCGCGCCGCGCAAGGCAGACCGCCCGCAGCCCAACCCCGAAAGGAAGCCCGCACAGGGCGACCGGGGCCGAATCCTCGAAAATCGGCAACGGTTCCTCCCCAGGGGGCTCCAGAAAGCGGGGCGCGGGAAGGAGCAGGGAAGTTGAGCAGAGTTTGTTTTGGCGGGGAAAGACCCGGTCGGGTTCGGAACCACCATAGCGGACGATGCCGGAAAGGAGACGGCCCGCCCTCCCGTGGCTGCGGTTCCGAACCGAAGGAGAAGAGAATGACAAAGATCGTAAACTTGAAGATCGCGGATCTGAAGCCGTACCCGGAGAACCCGCGAGACAACGACAACGCCGTGCCGGGCGTGGTCGCGTCGATCCGCCAGTACGGGTTCATCGGCGCGATCATCGTCAACAAGGACAAGGTCATCATCAACGGCCACACACGCGTGAAGGCGATGAAGGAGATGGGCGCGGACACGATCCCCGCGATCATCGTCGACCACCTCACGCCCGAGCAGGAACGCGCCCTGCGGATCGCCGACAACAAGACCGGCGAGGTGGCAACGTGGAACATGGACTTGCTCAAGGCGGAGCTGAAGGCGCTCCAGGAGGCCGGTTTCGACATGGGCGCGATGGGGTTCGACACGTCCGAGCTCGACGAGCTCCTGAACGGCGACTCGGTCGAGACCGGGCAGACCGACCCCGACGATGCGCCGGACGTGCCGGAGGAGGCCGTCTCGAAGCCGGGCGAGGTGTACGTCCTCGGAAGGCACCTCCTCCTCTGCGGCGACTCCACCAAGGCGGATGACGTGACGAAGGTGTGCGGGAACGGCGAGGCCGACTGCTGGCTTACCGATCCGCCCTACAATGTGGACTACCACGGCTCGGACGGGCAGACCATACGGAACGACTCGATGGAGGACTCGAAGTTCCGCGAGTTCCTGCGCACGGCTTTCGGTTGCGCCGAAAAGGCGATGAAATCCGGCGCGGCGTTCTACGTGTTCCACGCCGACTCCGAGGGCTACAACTTCCGGGGTGCCTGCTTCGACGTGGGGCTGCGCGTCCGCGAGTGCCTCGTGTGGAAGAAGAACGCCCTCGTGCTGGGGAGGCAGGACTACCAGTGGATTCACGAGCCGTGCCTCTACGGGTGGAAGGACGGCGCGGCGCACTCGTGGTACGGCGACCGCTCCCAGACCACGGTCATGGAGTTCAACAAGCCCAAGAAGAACGACGTTCATCCGACGATGAAGCCGACGGAGATGCTGTGCTATCTCCTCAAGAACTCGACCAAGCGCGGCGACGTCGTTCTCGACACTTTCGGCGGCAGCGGATCGACCCTCGTCGCCTGCCAGCAGACCGGGCGCGTGTGCCGGTGCGTCGAGCTCGACCCGAAGTACTGCGACGTGATCCGCCGCCGGTGGGCGGAGAACGTACACGGCGAAGGCTGCGACTGGCAGGCACTCACTCCTGTGCAGTCGTGTGCAACCGACGCACCTGTAGTGTCAGGCGACATCTCGTAGAGTGCGCGGGAAACACACGGCCGAATTTGCGAAATGCGCGATATACGCCGATATTCGCGGATAAATCCGCACAATCTCCCTCCCTCGGAGTGCGAGACACTCGAGATGTCGTCGTAGACGTCCTGTAGTGTCTCGCAATGTACACAACGCAACTACACCAGAAAGGAACCTCAATGATCCATACTTCCGAATACTGCGCCGTCGGGCATCCCGACCGCACCTGCGACTACATCGCATCGTTCATCCTCGACCGCTATCTCGAGCGCGATCCCCACGCGAGGGTCGCCCTCGAAGTGCAGCTGAAGGACTGCTTCTGCACGTTGTCGGGCGAGGTCACGTCGCGCTACCGCTTCACGGGTTCCGAACTCGCGGAGCTCTGCCGCGAGGCGATCCGCCGGATCGGCTACACGGACGAGTACCTCGCACGGTGGGGCGAGGGCAACGTCATCAGCGGGAGCGGCGTGGAGGTCACGACGCACATCTCGCACCAGTCCGAGGACATCGCGCAGGGCGTGAACCGCGAGGGATGGGGCGACCAGGGGATCTTCTGGGGACTCGCCGTGGACGATCCGTCGCGGGGCAATATGCCGAAGGACTACTGGCTTGCGCGGAAGATCGCGCAGGAGCTCTGCGAGAGGAGGTTCGGCGGACTCGACGTGAAGACGCTCGTCACGGTCGAGGACGGCAAGGCGGCGGAGTGCTTCGTGGCGATCCCGATCCTGCCGGAGTGCGAGGAGGCGGCGACCGGCACGGTCAGGAACTACGTCCAGTCGATCCTCGGCGGGGAGTGCCGCGTTACCGTGAACGGGACGGGGCGGTACGTGAAGCACGGTTCGATAGGCGACTGCGGCACGACCGGCCGGAAGCTCGTCGCCGACTTCTACGGCGGCAACTCGAAGATCGGCGGCGGCTCGCCCTGGGGCAAGGACCCGAGCAAGGCGGACGTTACCTTGAACGTCCTCGCCCGCGTGAAGGCGTTGGAGTATATGCGCGACAACCGCCTCGACGAGGTGCGCTGCGCCATCAGCTGCTGCATAGGGAGGCCGGAGATCCGCGTCTCGTTCTTCGACGCGGCGGACAACCTACTCGAAACGCACGTCGAGGCCGACCCGCCGTCGCACGTCATCGAAAGGCTCGGGCTGCGCCTTCCCGGATACGCGCAGGCCTGCGCGGAGGGGCTGTTCGGAAATGAATGAGGCCGCGTTCCAGACCTTCCTTTGGACGATCACCGCGCTGTCCCTCGTCGGGACCGGGCTGAACGTGAAGAAGCGGATATCCTGCTTCTACGTGTGGACGGTCGTGAACGCGGCGTGGATCGGGGTGGACGTGTATCAGCACCTTTGGGCAAGGATGGTGCTCGACCTCGTCCACCTCGCCTTCGCCGTCTGGGGCATAGTCAGCTGGCGGAGGCCGGCGCGAGGTAGTGCCCCCGGAGAGGAGACTTCCTGAAACGCGCCGCGTCGCCCTTGTCCCTGATCTCGCGCATGATCGCGGAGTACAGGGTCTGCTCCGGGGTCTTGCCCGCTCCGGGGGTCCAGAGGCCGCGCTCCTTGGCGAGGTCGATCATCCGGCGGCAGTTGAGCGGCTCGTCGCTTTCGGCGAGAACCGCCGCCGCCGCCGAGAGGAGGGAGAGCTTGCGCACCTTCGCCTCCTTCGGCTCTGCGGGCTTCGCCGCCTCCGCATCCGCCTTGGGGACGGTCGCGGGCTTGGCCTCCGCCGGCTTCGACTTCGGGCTGCGGGCAGCCTTCGCCGAGGCGGTCGGCTTCGCCGCCGGACGCGTGTTCCTCTTCGTGGTCGTGGTTTTCTTTCTGCTCATGGCGTATGTCCTTTCATTGGTTGTTTCAACGCCGCACATGATGCCGTAAGAGGCGCACGATATCAACTGGGTAAATCATCTTTTTTTCAGGAGGCCGAAATGCCGGAAAACAGCAGACAGAGGGCGGACGCGAGGGCGTTGAAGGTCGCCGATCTCGTGGCCGCGCTCAAGGCTGCGGGATCGCGCACGATCACCGAGGAGACGGTCGCCGCCGACCTCGCGGACGGCGCGCCCTCGAACCCCGACGGCACGGTCGATATGCTCAAGTACGCCGCGTGGATTCTCATGAAGGAGAACGGTCATGGCGATTAGCCTGTCGAAGATGAAGCCCACCGAGGTGGTGAGGCTGATGAACTCGACCGACTACGGCACGGTCTTGAGCTCGACGCAGATATTCCGCCACTTCGACCAGGGCGGCTACCGCATATCGTGCCGCGAGGACTCGCGCTACCTCAACTTCTACGCCTACCTCGCGTGGCTCGTCGACCGCCACAATGCCCCGCCGGAGGAGCGGCAGGGCTACGACGCGGCGAGGGCGGACGCGGCGAGGCGGTCTGCGGAGCGTTCGCTCGAGGGGCGCGACATCGGCGAGCTGCCCGCCGTCGAGGACGAGGGGCGCAAGGAGCGGTGCCGTCTCGACTTCCGGCTCTTCTGCGAGACCTACTTCCCGGAGGTGTACGTCCTCGAATGGTCGGAAGACCACCTCCGCGCCATCGCCAAGATACAGCAGTCCGTCCTCAAGGGCGGGCTCTTCGCGCTCGCGATGTCACGCGGATCGGGAAAGTCCTCCCTCACGGAGTCCGCCGCCATCTGGGCGATGCTCTACGGTCACCGCGAGTTCGTCGTGGTCGTGGGCGCGTCCGAGTCCGCCGCGCTCGAGATACTCGACTCGATCAAGACCGAGCTCGAGGTGAACGAGCACCTCGCCGCCGACTTCCCGGAGGTGTGCTACCCGATCTCCTGCCTCGAAGGTATCGCCAACCGCTGCGCGGGGCAGCTCTACAAGGGCGAGAGGACGCGGATCACGTGGACTGCGAACGAGATAGTCCTTCCGACCATACGCGGCGCGGACTCGTCCGGCGTACTCGTCAGGGTCGCCGGCATCACGGGTCGCATACGCGGCATGAAGTACAAGAAGCCGGGAGACGGCAGGACGATCCGCCCGGAGTTCGTCGTGATCGACGATCCGCAGACGAGCGAGTCGGCGGGGTCGCTCGAGCAGACGCGCAAGCGCGTCCGCGTCCTCGCGGGCGACATCCTCGGCCTCGCCGGCCCCGGCAGGAAGATATCAGGCATCATGCCCTGCACGGTCATACGCCCCGGCGACATGGCCGAGCAGATACTCGACAAGTCGAAGCACCCGGAGTGGAACGGCGAGCGGTGCAAGATGCTCTACCAGATGCCCTCGAACGAGGAGCTGTGGGCGAAGTACGCCGACCTCCGCGCCGACGAGCTCCGCGAGAGAGGCACGTTCACGAAGGCGACGGAGTTCTACCGCCGGCACCGCGAGGAGATGGACGCGGGCGCGGTCGTGTCGTGGCCCGCCCGCTTCAACTACGACGAGCT
>CADCOC010000073.1 GCA_902802945.1 uncultured bacterium
GGCGACTTCGCAACGCGGCGAGGATCTCCGCGCTCATTGCAAAGTACCGCAGCGCGGCATAAATGCAATGCCTATCCTCAACAAAATAAAATCCCACCCACACAAAACTGACAATCAATCCAATGTTGCGTGCATCGGCACGGAGATTTTGGTACAATCTTCGCCGATGGAAAACAAGGATTCTAACATCAGCAGGCGTTCCTTCATCGCCGCCGGGGCCGCCCTGGCGCTCGCGACGGAGCTTCGCGCCGCCGCACCTGCGGACACCGTCCGCAAAACGAAACTGCCGGGCTTCAAGCCCCTCGACCTCCGCCGCCTCCAGATCAAGGTCGGCGCGGAGCGTCCCTTCAAGGCCGTGCACATCTCGGATACGCACATCGTGCGCGCCGACGCGACCGAGAAGGATCCCCGCAAGCTGGACCTCGCCTCCAGACGGTATACCCACATGGCCTTTGGCGAGCACTACCTGGCGGAGGCCGTCGCCGCGGCGCGGCGCGACCACGCGCTCCTGCTCCACACCGGCGACATGATCGACTTCGTCTCCAACGCCAATCTCAGACTCGTCGCGCGCTACTTCGGCTCCGACGACTGGTTCGTCTCGTCCGGGAACCACGAGTTCTCGAAGTACGTCGGCGAGGCGCGGGAGGACGCCGCCTACAAGGCGGATAGCTACGCGCGCGTCTCGGCGAGCTTCCCCAACGACCTGACCTTCGCGTCGCGCGTGGTGAACGGCGTGAACTTCGTCGCCGTGGACGACGTGTACTACAACTTCACGGCCGAGCAGCTCGCCCGCATGGAAAAGGAAGTCGCCAAGGGTCTGCCCATCGTCCTCATGTGCCACGTGCCGCTCTACACGCCGCGCCACCATGACGTCGAACTGAAGAAGTCAGGTGGCGTGTGTTCCTACGAGACGGGCGTTCCTGACGAGAAGATCGCCACGTGGCGTGCCCCGAGGCGTCACCTGTCCAAGGAAGAGGAATGGCGCGACCGCCGCGTGCAGCAGCGTGCGGACACCCCGACGAAGGAGTTCATTAAGTACCTCAAGGCGCAGCCGCTCCTCAAGGCGATCCTCTGCGGACACTGCCACGCCTTCTGGCAGGAACCGTTCTCGCAGACCGCCGTGCAGTACGTCTGCTCCGCGACCTACATGGGCGAAGGCTACGCCATCGATTTCACGTAAAACAAAAGGTAGAATCCCATGTCGAGATTCACGACGATAGACGAAGCACGGGCCTACTTCTCGTGCGACCGGTTCGCCACGGAGAACGGAATGACGCTGGACGAGCTGGACGAGACCCACGCCGTCACGAGCCTGACCGTCGACGCCCGTCACAAGAACGCCTACGGCGGCGTGATGGGCGGGGCGATCTTCACCCTCGCCGACTTCGCGTTCGCCGCGCTGTCGAACGACCGCGAGCGGATCACGGTCGCCCAGCAGGTAAGCATCAACTACCTCTCGCCCGTCAAGGGCGACCGGCTTGTCGCCACGGCCCGTTACAAGAAGGACGGACGCAACTCGTGCGTCGTGAACGTTGACGTTGCCGACGATACTGGCCGCGAAATCGCCCAGTTCGTCGGAACGGGATTCAAGCTGAAGTAGGCGGATTGGATCCGCCTACTTCCGACGGAATGCTGCGTCGAGATAAGTGCGCGCCTTCGGCGTAAGTACGGAGAGCCCGAAACGTTTGAGTGTCTCGCGATAGAGCGCGTCGCGCTCGCACGCGCCGAAGTCCGTCTCCACGTCGCGCATCGCCTGCGCCAGTTCGTCTAGCGGGATCGTGTCGATCGCGCGTTTCGCCGGCTGTTTGTGCCGCGCGGCTGAGGCGCGCACCGCCGTAACGCCGGGCGGGAGAGACGAGGCGGAGCGCGACGGGCGCGGGGCACCCGCCCTACCGGCGGCAGCGGCAGAGCCGGTTGAGGACGGAGGTTCGCTCGTTTCAAGGGCATCGAGGAGGCCAAGGAGCGACTCTTCCGCACGCTTGCGGTCAAGCGCCCAGTCTACGCTCCAAATGCGCGTCACGTACCAGCCCAAGCCCTTCAGCACGGAGGCGCGCAGCTCGTCGCGGTCACGTACCGTACGCTGCGACGCATACGCGGGGCCGTCGCACTCGATCGCGAGCAAGTAACCATCGCCGTCCGGACGCCGCACGCCGAGGTCGATGCGGAATGCGCTCGCGCCCACCTGTTCGTCGACCTCCCACTTGTGCTCGCGCAGGAACGCGGCCACCGTCGCGGGGAAGGATTCGGAAGAAGGTCGCGACAAGCGAGGCTCCCCCGCATTTTCCATTTTACACTTTACACTTTCCATTTGCTTCTCGGCGTATTCGAGGAAGCTGCGGAGGTGCGCAGCGCCGGTGGCGGAGGTGCGGGAGAGGTCGATCTGCGAGCCGTGGATGCTGGCGAACACGACCACCTGCTCCTTCGCGCGCGTCACGGCCACATTGAGTCGGCGCTCGCCACCGTCGCGGTTGAGCGGGCCAAAGTTCATGGCGAACTTGCCGTCTGCATCGGACGCATAGCCCACGCTGAAGAGGATCACGTCGCGCTCGTCGCCCTGCACGTTCTCGAGATTCTTCACGAAGAACGGCTCCGGGGCGTCCTCGGCAAACAGCGCCTCAAGCGACGGGTCTTTCTCGCGACGCGCGTCCACGAGGTCCTCGATGAGTTCCTGCTGCGCCTGGCTGAACGTCACGACGCCGATGGAGCGCGGCTTGTAGCCTGGCTCCTTCGCCTTCGCGAAGATGTAGTCCACGAGGGCGCGCGCCTCTACCTCGTTCGTTCGCGTGGCGCGGCGGTCGTATACGCCTCCCTCCACGAACTCGAAGCGCACGCCGAGACGCGGCGTCGTGCGCGCGCACGGGAAAGTATTGAGCCGGTCGTCGTAGTAGTTGTGGTTGCTGAAGGCGATCAGCGACTCGTGGCGGCTGCGGTAGTGCCAGCTGAGGTGCGAGGAGTAGACACCCGCCGCAAGGCACTCGTCGAGGATGGACTCCATGTCCTCCGGCACATCTTCGTCCACAGCGTCCGCCTCGCTCTCGCCCTTCTGGAAGAAGTTCGTGGGCGGCATCTGCTTCGGGTCGCCAACCACGACGAGCTGTTTCGCGCGCGCTATCACGCCGATTGCGTCCCAGACGGGAATCTGCGACGCCTCGTCGAACACGACGAGGTCGAACGGCGCCGCGTCCGGCGGCAGGTACTGCGCCACGGATAGCGGGCTCATGAGGAAGCACGGCTTGAGGACGGCGGCGAGCGACGGAATCTCCGCGAGCAGCTGGCGCACGGGCTTCTGCCGAGCCTTCTTCTCACACTCGCGGCGGAGAATGCCGAGCTCGCTTGCTGCGGGACAATCCTCCGCGCGGCGGCGCGGGAGGCGTGCGGCGAGGCGCGCGAACACCTCGCCCTTCGCCTCTTCGCGCGCCTGCTCGTCAAGTGCGCGGAAGCGCATAACGCGTTCCTCCTGGGAGATGCCGGTGAAGCGCGCGAGAACCTGTTGCGCACCCACGACGTCGTCGATCATCTTCGCCGCGTAGGCCGCGTCGAAGCGGCGTGCGGCCTCCTCGGCGTCGAAACCCTCGCCCTCAAGCGAGCGCACGAGCGGCGCGAGGCCACGCTGGACGGCATCCGCGCGCGTCGCGCGGTAGCCGAGCGCGCCGCGCAGGCCGTCGGACGCCTCCACTAGCGCATCCGCCGCCTCGGGCGTGAGTTTCCGCGCCGTGCCGAACGGCACGTACGCGCGGTTGCGGAACGCGCCCATCAACCGCCCGAAGAATCCCTTGCGCGACGACGCGGCGAGATCCTGCGCAGCCGCGCGGAAGTTACGTTCGAAAACCGGCGACCAGTCCGCGTCCTTCGCGGGCGCAAGCGCGTCCACTACGTCGGGGGAAGTCGCAGCCCAGTCGTTTGCGAGTCTCACGGCGCACTGGCGCGCCTCCTCGCGCGCCTCCTGCGTCTGCGTGAGGGTGTCGATCGAAAGGCGAGCGCCCTCCGGCAGGCCGCCCTCCGCGATAGCCAGCGCGAAGCAGTCGTAGGCCGAGAGGCCGTTCGGATACACGCGGTGCAGCGCGCGCACGTATGCATCCAGTTCCCCGCGCGCGGTATCCAGCTGGTCCGCGTTGAGCGTCCAGCCCTGCGGCCCGCGGCAGTCCGGCACGTTCAGCGCCTCTGCGAACTGCGCGAGCACCTCCGTCTTTCCGGACTTGTTGGAGTGCAGTTCGAGACAAAACGGCTTGAGGCCGATTTTCGCAAGACGGTTGTGAACCACGTCGAGGGCGGCCTTCTTCTCGGAGACGAAGAGGACGCGCCGTCCGTGCGCGAGGTTGTGCGCGATGAGGTTCGTGATCGTCTGGCTCTTGCCCGTACCGGGCGGACCATGCAACACGAACGTCTTGCCCAGCTGGGAGTAAAGCACCGCCGCGAGCTGCGAGGAGTCGGCGCTGAGCGGACAGAACAGCTCCGCCGGCTGGATGTTCTTCGCGATCTCCTCCGGCGGGAACACCTTCACGCCGTCGTCGAACACGCCGCCGCCGCGTACGAGGTGGTCCACGAGCGCATGCTGGCGCAGCGCGTCGAGGCGGCCCGTGAGGTCCTTCCACATCACGAACTTGCCGAACGAGAACTGTCCGAGCGCGAGCTCGCGCGTCACCTCCCAGCCCGGCTGGCCCCTCACTGCCGCGCGGAACGCCTCGACCACCTTCGTCACGTCCACGCCGTGCGCGTCCTGCGGCGGCGGATCGACGTCCGGCACCGTCACGCGGTACTGGCTGCGCAGGAGCTCGAGGAGCGTCGCGTTGACAATGGTCTCCTCGTCGAGCTGCGCGAGACGGAAGTCCGAGACGCCCTTCCGCACGAGCTTCACGGGCATCAGGAGAAGCGGCGCGCGGTAGGACTTCTCGTCCTTGGGCGACACCTTCCAGCGCAAAAAGCCGATTGCGAGGAAGAGCGTGTTCACGCCGCTTTCCTCGAGGTCGGACTTCGCCACGCGGAACAGCACCTTGAGCCGGCGCTTAGTTTCGTCGGGCGTGCAGCCCGAGACGAGGAAGTTCTCGGTCGGGTCGCCGAAGGCGATAGACACTACCTCGTCAGACGCAAGCTGGTCCTCAAGGCGCGCAATGTCGCGGCAGGCGAGGGGAATCACCTGCTTCACGTCGCGGACGTTCAGCATGCGGTTACGCAATGAAAGGTCGAGCAGTTTCTGCGTCCAGCGCACAACGCGCGGAGGCAACGAATTTTGTTGATTGTTTTCCACGCGGCGAATTATACCAAAATCCACCCTCCCCGCGCAAGGCGTGCTGGCCAAAAGCGTACGCCCAACAAACCAGGAAACCGTCCTCCTGTCGCCACTCACATTTGCTCTTCCGCGATCTGCTTCGCGCAGACAAGCTCCGTGCCCTTGAACTGGTACACGATCTGATGCAGGGTCGTGCCCTTCGCGAGCGACGGAACGAACGGGTCGGCGCGGTAGGCGGCGAGCTGATCCAATGCCTGGTCGTACTTCTCGGCGAGCTCAGCCTCGGTGGCGTCCTTCGCAGAGAACTTGAGTTCGATAATGTAGCTATGCTGCACGTCGCCGTAGTGGCAGCGCTCGGGGAAGAGCGCGAAGTCGCAGAACCCGCGCGCGAGCTCCATCTCCGGACGAGCCAGATAGAAGTTGAGGTGACCGAACTCGCATTGCATATAGCCCTGGATGCGGATCTCGCCCTGAATGCCGCCCCGGACAGGCGTGGTGCCGGCGTAGTCCTCGGCAAGGCGGCGCAGGAACGGCTCCCACTCGCCCTTGTACGCAAAGCGCGCGGCGAGCTTCTCCAGCTCAGACCAGTCCGGCGAGTTCTCGCGGAGGTAGGCGGAACGGAGGTATCCGAAGAGCTGATGCGCGACGCAAAGGTTCGGTACCTTGAACACGGTTTGCCCCATCTCGCGTCCGGCCATGGAGAGGATGCCGTAGTAGTGGAAGAGCGAGCGGAAGTTCGCGACGTCGGATATCTTGTCGGCGGGGAACGACTCCACGAGGTCGAACGCGATCTGTCCCGTGGAGGCGATCTCCTCGGTGACGGGCAGGACGCCCTCGCCGCCACCTGCCATGCGGCGCTGGATGTCCGCGATCGTCTGGAGCTTGTCGTAGTCCGTCTTGATGTTCACGTCCACCATGTTCTCAGGTGCCTCTCCCGTCTTGACAAGGGCGGAGAGATGGTAGAGCACCATGTCGCTGTTGAACACGCACTCCCGTCCCACCTTTGATTTAGAGAAACAGTAACCGTCGTACCAAGGCTTGATGGACTTCACCCATTCGGCGGGCTCGCCGGACCTGTAGCGCCCCGTCCCCTTGAAGTCCGTATAGAGCTTCAGAACGTCATCCTCGGAGAAGCCCAGCATCGCGTTGAAGTCCGGGTCCTGGGAGATGTTCAACGCGATGTTGAAGCCGCTCGTGAGGTCGTCCATCGTCACGGGCGACACGCCTGTCATGAAGATTCGGTCGAAGTCGGCCTTGAATTCCTTGAACCATTCGCGGTAGAATCCCTGTCCATGCGTGATGGAGCGGTAGTCGCCGGACTCCTCCGCGCGCAGCATCGCGTTCGTGAAGTTGTCGTACTCGTCGAGCATCAGGTAGAGGTGGAATCCCTTGAGCTTGGCATGTTCGGCCATTTTCGTGAATCTGCTCGCCACCGGAACTTTTCTGTATTCCTCCAGGAATGCATCCCCATATTGCGCCCCGTACCTTGCCATGAAAGCGTCGAGGCAATCCCCGATGTACGACTCAAAGCGTTCCTGAAGCGTCATCCCGATTCCCCGGTTCACGCGCGAGAAGTCCATGTAGAGGACCTGGAAACGGTTCACGTTGGCCGTCGGCCTTTCCGCGATGGCGAGCCCGCCGAAGAGTTTCTCGAAGTTGTCTTTCTCCGCGAGGTCGTAGTAGCAACGGAGCATGTTGATGAAAAGCGACTTCCCGAACCGGCGCGGGCGCACGAAGAAGAGGAATGATCCGGCCTGCTCGAGCGTGGGGATGTAGCCTGTCTTGTCGATGTAGTAGTAGCCTTCAGTGCGGATGCGCTTGAAGTCAAAGATGCCGTATGGTATCTGGAGGTTGTCTTGCATGACGCATAGTATAGCAGATTTTCGTTGTGTGGTGCGCATACCACTTTTATACTTTGACGATTTCTTGACGAGCTTCTGTCACTGCATTGACGCTTGCACGGAAACCTTTTGGCATACTATCCGCGTCCACGGGGAATTGGCCCCGCGAGCGAACAGAAAGGAACAATCAATGAAGTGCATTGGAAACTTGTTGTCGCTGATTGCAATGTTGTTGATCAGCCTTTATGTCAGTCTGGACATCACCGCATCGGAATGAGGCAACTCCTATGATACGGCGGCTTTGCGGAGATCCCGTGCGCACCGCGCTGCGGGCAATCGGCCGAGAGTGGATGGCTTTGGAAAGGTTGTGTCCGGACGACTTCACCGAAGGCGAGCGCTACCGGATGGTCAAGGCCGTGTTGCACAACCATGCCTTTCCTGGCGGACCGGAGGGAGATGTGCCGGAATGGCGTATCGAACGACGCCTCTACTCGCTTGCCGAATGGCAAGTGGACGGACGACGGCGCTTCGTGAAGGAGGTGTCCGCCGCTGCACTTGGCGAACTGGACGACGTGGACTACACGGAGTATGACCTTTCACCACTTCGACAGTTGATTGGGAACCGCGGTCCGAACCTCTGCACGCGGCTGGCAGTCGCCGACCGGGCGGCCTATCGTCTACGTCTTGAGGCGATGAAGGCCGACCTTGCCCTGTTCAGTCACAGGGCGCAGAAGCTGGCGGGAATGTCCGCCTCTGCTGAAATCACCTACCGCATATCATTCTACGAACATGCATTTGAGGCCCGAATTCGCACAGGCGGGCGCCTAGTTTCCCTGTTCATGAAAGGAAAATGAAAATGGACGATAAGAACGAAGAGTCAACAAAGGAGCTTGCCGTCATACGACAGCAGGCATCCACATTTAACCTCGACCTTGGTGCCGGAGACGCATCTACGGCGCTGACCGTTCCTCAGAAGCAGGAGCTGGCCTCACTTGCGCAGCGGCAGAAGATCGAACTCGCGTCAGACGTAGCCCGCCGACAAATTCGCCTTCAGGCGAGCGCAGCGGATATGGAGCAGACGGTTCAGCACGCGCAGTCGCTCTCCCGCGCCAAGTGCAGCGATTTTACCATCCGCTCACGCCATGAGACGGCAAGCGGCGAGACGACGATCACCGTGGCAAGAAGCACGAACCTACTCATCCTGGTGGCAATTGTCGCAGGAATTATCTTGCTCATTATGTTTAAGTGAAGAAGCGTCAAACTAGCTCGGCGAGGATTGAGTCGCACACCTCCGCGCCGCGCGGGGTAAGGCGATAGGCATCCTGAAGGAGCCCCTGTCGCTTGAAAAACTCAAGCGTCTCGTGCCATGCGGGCAGACGCGGCGCGAGAATCGGCCAGAGGCGGGCAACGCGCGCGAGCGACAACCCCTCACTCGTGCGGAGGGAGAAGAGAGCGCGCTCTATGGCGTCCTCCTCGGGCGTCACCGTGGTCTCCACGCCGCTCGCAGTCCGCACGAGCCCGACGCGCCCGTGCGCCCTTCTCCAAGCCCGACGTAGTCCTCCACGCGCCAGACGGCGAGGTTGTGCAGGCACTCGAAGCCGGGGCGGGCGTAGTTTGAGATTTCGTAGCGCGCGAGCCCCGCCTCGGCAAGTGCGGCGCGCCGATGCGCCACGTCGCCCACGCGGCAATCGCTGACACGCCGATCCACGAGACGATGCCCTCCTCGGCTTCGAGCCGCCATACCAGTGTCGCTTCCCCGAAAAGAGACGATTTAGCCGGCGTTGAGGTAGTATTTGGTGAGGAGCGGGAACTCGGCGGGATTGTCGCGGATGGCCTTTTCGATCTGGTCGACGAGCTGGTCGTCGGAGACGGTGTCGGTCTGCTCCCGTTCAAGCCTCTTGCTCTCCGCGTCGATGGTCTTGTTCAGGTTGAGGAGGGCGTCGCGCTCGGCGGCATTCCGCGTCTGGGCGGCCTGAATGAGGTTCCTGTTCGCCTCGAGCGTCTTCTGCTTGCGCGGAGAGGTCAGTTCCGCGAGTTTCTCCGCCTCCTTGACGAGCTGCGCGCGCAGTTCCGCGTCCGGGAGGATGACAAGCCCGTTTTCAGTGAGAAGCGGCTCGCGCAGGAACGGGAACTTTTCCATGTTCACTTCGCCGAGACGGGCGATTTCGACGGAGTCGGCGGACTTGAAGATGTAGCCCTCGATGGTGCGCTGGGCGTCACCTTTGGCGCCGTCGGGAGCGGAGATGTTCTTCTTGGTGGAGTCGATCCAGGGCTGTCCGGGCGCGCCGTGCAGCGTGTCGTTGAGCGCGGTCGCGGTGTTGGCGGCGGACGCGGCCTCCTGCTCCGCCGTGTCCGGGCCGTTCAGGACGCGGCCCGTGTCGTGTCCGGCGGCGG
The DNA here is from genome assembly GCA_902802945.1 of uncultured bacterium. Classification (GTDB taxonomy): domain Bacteria; phylum Verrucomicrobiota; class Kiritimatiellia; order RFP12; family UBA1067; genus RUG572. The sequence goes on from CADCOC010000073.1 coordinate 9,463, forward strand.
CGAGGCACGCAGCGTTTTCATCCACCGGAACGCCCCTCTCCTTGAGGATGTTCGTCATCGCGATGGAGAAGATGAACGTGCGCGTGGCGTGGGCGCGGCCGTGGTAGTTGAAGCCGTAGTCGAAGCCCTTCTCGTTGGCGTGGTAGAGGGGGAGCATCCGCTTGAGGAAAAGCTTGCGCTGCGCATGGTTCTGCGGCATCGCCTCCGGCTTGGCGGGGGCGGCGATCTTCTTGAAGAAGGAAACGCCCGGCTGCCGCGGGTTGTACGCGAACTCGGCGTTGAGTGCCTGCACGTCGGCGGGATTGATCTTAGCGACGAGCGCGCGCGTTGCCGGGGGCACGACCGACCAGTTCATCAGCCGATCGATGCGGGGAAACGGCACCTTCACGCCGGACTCCGCCGGCACGCGGTCGTACACGGAGAGCATGAAGGCGTTGAAGTAGGCGATGTCGTCCTTGGTCACGCCGGCCTGGGCGGCGATGAAGAGCATGCGCATCGCCGGGGTGTTGAGGGCGTCGGCGAGAGGACGGAGCGCGTCGGCGCCGAGCCGGGCTTTTCCTTGTCGCCGTATTCGGGGAAGAGGTTTTTCTCGACGTCGTCGCGGAGCTGGAGGTATCCGGTCTCAAGCGGGTCGGCGTCGTACGCCTCCTGAATCTGGAACGCGTTGAGGACCTGTCCGCCCGGACGCACGAAGGCGGGCGTCTTGCCCTTGTCCAGGCCCTCCCAGCCGAGGAGGTACTTGAGGTGCATGTTGATCGTCAGCTCGTTCTTGCGGATCGCGTCGCCAATGGCCCGTGCGTTGATCTGCTCGCTCTCCGCCCCGTGCGCCTGGAGACGGGTGTTGACGGACTTGGCGGCGGACTCTGCGGCCATCGCGCCCTTCGCGGCCGCGCCGACGAGGAGCCCGAGATTGGCGGTCGTCACGTCGTCCCCGCCGCCGCGATTCATCGCGTCGCCGGCTTTCAGCCGCCCGGAGACCGACTGCAGCACCATCGATTCGATGCGGCAGATATCCGTGAACGCCGCCTCCGCGAAACGCTGGGTCTTCTCGGAGACGTCCGGGTGCGCCATGAGGCGCGCCAGCTCGTTCTTGAGCGTCTCGGTCTCGTGGGAGGCGATCCCCTGGTACACCGCCGAGAGCGCGCGGTTGTCGAGGCTCATCACGATTGATTCGAGAACCGTATTGCGCCATTCCGCCCTCTCGATCGGGTTCTCCATGCCCTTCTGCTCGTACTCTTTGTTGAAGAAGAAATCAAGTGCCTTGAGCTTTTTGAGCAGTCCGTCCGCATCGACCTTGCCGCCGTCCTTGCACTCGAAGGCGGCTAACACGTCGAACGTCGCTTCAAGGCGGCGGTCTTCGACGCTCTTGCCGTTCTTGGCGGAGGTGAAGCCCTTGAACGGAATCTTCTCCTTGCCGATCTTGGAGACGTCGATCGTCGTCTCGCCGATGGTCACGGTACGCGCGCTGCCCATCTTGCTGTCGGCGTAGGCGAGCATCTGCTTCACGACGCTCGCCGTGAGCGGCTTCGTGCCGTCGGCGTACTCCTGGAGCGACTGGCGCGACATGTTGCCGAGCTTCGCGCCGTAGTGGTCGCCGTATGCCTTGATGAAGGCGTCCACGGCGGCCTTGAAGGACTCTGGCCCGCGGGTCCCCTGCGTCTTGGTCGTCTTGACCTTCTCGCCGCTGACGTAAACGAGCCTGTTCGGGCTCTGCGTGGCGATCGAACGGAACGCGGATATATCGATTGGCATGGCTAGAATCCTTTCTCGTCGGTGTTTATCGTTCTTTGCCCTGTTTACACGCGGCCGCGCGAAAAGTTACACAAAAAACCGAGAGGGGGCTTCGTCGGCTTCGGCGGAGGGAGGTTCGGATTGTACTTCGGCAAGGCGCTTCGTCCAGACGTTGGCGGACTTGACGAACTTGTCCATCATGGCGACGAAGGCGGTCTCGTCGAAGCGGTCCGTGTCCACGAGCGCCTGCAGAAGGACGAACGTATCGTCCGCATCGACGCCGAAGCTGAAGCCGCTCGACTCCGAGAAGCAGTATTGCGCGTGGAGGAGTCCCGCGAACACGCGGGCCTTTGCCGCCTCGTCCGGCGGCAGCGCGCCGACGACTGCATACACGAAGATGGACGCGCTGTCCTCCTCCGCCGTGAAGACGTAGGGGACTCCGTCCACCGTAAACTCGGCCCGCGCGTCCGAAACGTCGGGCAGTTCCTGGAGCATGGCTTCGCCAAGCGCGGCCATATATTGCACAAAACGATTGTCTGTCATCATAACTCCGCAAGAAAACGCGCGGAATTATATCACATTTCCCGCGCCGAAGGAAGACCGTTGGCGGCGCGACCGTCGCTGTGGTTTGAAACCGCGACCGGCACGACAGAGATCCGTGTCGGGCGTAGTGGTCTTCCACGCGCCGCGCGTGAAGTCGGGGATGTCCTGCGCCTGCGAGCGGTTGCGGACGCTTCTCTCGCTGAGCTCGAAAATGGAGCTGCGGTCACCGCCCATGCCGTGCGTTCCAGAAACGCACGACGTCCAATATCTGTCGTTGAATTTGATTTCATGTTCTTCTCCTTACTAGCGTTTTTGAAACTCCAGGAAACCACCGTTCCAGGCTCCGATGGACGGAACCTCGACGCGGCAGACGCCGCCCCCGCGATGGATTGAAAGCGTGGCCGGATCGCGCCGAATCTCGCGCCACACGGCGTGGGTCGCGTTCTCCGGGACGCCGCGCAGACGGAGCCGGACAGGCCCCTGTTCGTCGAGGCGAAGACCGAGAAGCGCGACGTTGCGCAGCGAACCATCCGCCGCGACGCGCGGCATCATCAGTCCGACGAAAGGCGATTCCAAAAAGGCGGGCGTTCCACCCGCGCGCGCGTCAAGCGCGTCGCGAAGCTGCTGCACTTCGGCGGATGACGTCCGGCAGCGGTCGAACGCGATCTCGTCCTTGGAAAGCGTACCCAGCGTCTTTCCAGGGCCGAACAGCACGGGAACGCCGCATTGCGCAAATGCGTAAAGCCTATTGACCGGCGCATCGCCTGCGAATCCGGCGGGGACTGTCCCCGCGCACGACTTCGCGTAGGCCCGGAACACGGGCGCGGCATCCGCCATCGGCTTCAGGCGCGTGCGAAGGTACACCTCCTCGTTCTCCTTGCCGTAGTTGACCACAAGCGCGCTCGCCGCGTCGAGCCCGAACACGAGCCCCGTGAATCCCTCCATGATGATGGACTGTGCCGACTTCGACCCGTAGGTCCTGGGAAAACAGGCGATTTCGCTTGTCCACAGGGAGATGCGCTCGGGGCGCTTGAAGTCGCGGCGGCACCGCGCGGCGGAGAGGCTCTTAAGGATCTGTTCGTTGGGGTTGACGTCGTAGTACGCGCCTGCCCCGGGACGGTTTCCGACCGGCGCGCCACCGACATCGCAGAGAGCATCCACGATTGCGTTGATCGTCCGCGTCGCCATCATTCCATGCTGGATCGCAAGCATCGTCTCCGGCGAGACGGCGTGAAACTCCTCGGCGATGGCCCTCGCGATGGCGGCGACGGAGCGGATCGCGAACTCCTCGTAGGCGACGCGCAGACGCGCATCCTTCCTCGCCGCCGCCGCAAGCGTCTCGCGCGTCCACGTGCCGCCGGTTTCGGCGTTGAAGTCCGCAATGCACGTCTTGCACCAGCAGCCGTCGAGCGAACCGCGCGAGGCGGGGTAGTGGTTGTCGATGCGGAGGTCGTCGTCGATCCAGACGCTCGCGGGGTGGTTGGCGGCGTAGATTCGCGCCACCGCGCGCATGTACGCGAGGAAACGCGGATCGCGCGGACAGCTGCAGTACTTGTCCTCCACGCCCGTGGAACCGGTCCAGCCCGTCCAGTTGCGCCCCGAATAGTCGTAGCCCTCGCAGAACGGCCCGCCGTGCCCGATCGTCGCCTGGAACATGAGGGACGCCTTCCATCCGAGCGAGGCGACGTCCTTCGACGCCCTACCGATTCGCGCCGCGTATTCGCGGTGTTTCTCAAGCGTCGGCATACTGAATCCCGTGCCGAACCAGATTTCGTCGCAAAGCCCGGGGCACTCCTTAAACATCCCGAACGTCTTTGCCCACGCCTCGTCGCTCTCCGTGTGGCGTCCCTCGATCCGAAACTGCAACACGGGCCTCTCCGCGCCCCGCACACTAAGCACAGCGCAGAACACGGCCAATACAGCAATAACCTTTATGTAACGCATCACAAACACCTTTCTTGCTTAACACCTACGAAATCTCATCTGAACAATGCATCCATCGTCACTTCTCACGGCGGCGGACGACTGCGTTCCTTGAAGCCGGGCGAAGCTACGCATAAGCCGCTGTACGCGTTCAGGATCGCGAAGCGTTTTGTCAACCCGTGAGATGTCGCTCTCGACGATTGCCATAAAATATTCCTTGGCCGGTCCCCGCGCCGCCCTTCCTGTCAAATCCAGCGTGCCAGGCCATCCGCCCCTACAGATAAGCTCACAGACGTCTTCCAGCTCCAAATCGCTCTTCGCCCCAGTCACGTCCTCCCCCGCAAAGAGTTTCTCAACCGACACTTCTCCTCCAGCACCTCGGTGAGGAAGAGGCGGGTGCGGGACTGGATGCCGGGGCATTTGCTTTCGCGCGGGCCGGCAACGTTGAGGACGAACGGAACGGGATGTTCGGCGGCGAAGAACTGTCCAAGCCACTTCCGCACCTTGCCGACGGCATTCGTCTCGCCGAACGAAACGACGAAATGCGACTTCATCATGTTCATGCAGAAGTCGCGCGTCCGCAATGTGCCGCCGCTGAGCGGATAGGCGTCGGTCAGAATCAGCGTCGCGTGGGAGTCGGCGACGTTCTGCCGCGTCCGAACAATGTAGTTCGCGCTCGCATGCTCCTGCATGCGCGCACGGAACTGCTCGGGGACGGTCCCGTTCTCCGCGCGCCAGCCCTTCGGCACCCAGCCGCCCCAAACAAGACCGAGGCCAAGGGCCGCCTCAAGCGCCCCTTGGTCAACGCCGGTCTGTCCGCCAGACACGATTTTCAGTTCCTGCCTTGTCATTGTTAAACACTTCTCCTCTTTTTCAAAGTCTTCCTCCGAGACATCCATCATTCTCGGAAGAGATCGGCAAGTGTCAATTCGCTCTGGATATTTCCGCTGTACTTGTTGTGGCAGAGCCCGTTGGATGTAATCAGCGTGAGGTGAATCGACTTCTTGCCGTCACAGACCTTCCGAAACGCCTCCCGACGATTTATCAGACGATCTAGTTCCCGCTTGTCCAGCGCATATTCGCCATCCGTGTACTTCATCTCGCAAAGATTAACAACCCCGTCCTTTCGATCAAGAAGTAGATCGATCTGAACGCCGACCTCGCCCTGCGCCAATCCTTTTTGACGCCAGGCATAAACTTCCACAGCGACTCCGGAGATGCCAAGTGTCGCCTTAATTTGGCGCACATGTGTAAGACACAATCTCTCGAAGGCGAGACCTCGCCATGCTGTTCTTTTTGACGGCCAATCATTGCAGTTCTCCTTTTGACGCTCCATATTATACCAAAAAATCCGACCTGTGGAGCCTCAAACGATAGGCTGAGTCGTACGGCAGCAGCACCAGGCGCGCGCGCACCGAAAGCCCCGCCGCGTCGGCCGTCGCGTGGAAGAACGAGCCCTTTCGTCCCACAGGATTAGCAACGTATAAGAAGAGGCAACTACAATGAAAACATACGGTGTAAGTTTTGACGGTTTTCAGCCGACCTGCGGGTAGCAGATGCAATCAAGTTGCAGAAGCGTACAACAACAAGTCCGTACGGCCTTACCGTTCGGTCTAACTGCATTTCCCATTTTTACTGCTCTAGTTCTATTTTCGTTCCGGAAGCTCTCCAGGCTGGGTCGGCGCGCGTTCGCCGCGCAGGAGCTTCGCCCCCTCGCCGGTGAGGAAGAGATAGTGGTCTGACGGACGGCCGTCCATGCGGGCGAACTTCACGGTCGTGCCGACCGGCGGATTGTCCGACACCTTGAAGATGGCCGTCCCCTCGTTCACCTCGTCGAACATGGCCACGTAGAGGCGGTTCGCCCCCGCCGCCACGGCTGCCTGAATCTGGTCCCAGTAGAACGTGCCGCCCTGGCGGGGGATGCACTCCACGGGCATGGGCTTAAGCCCCTTTTCCTTGCGGCTCAGGTTGTACCAGCTGAAGCCGGGATAGACGAGCGGGACGTAGTCGACGCCCGCCGCCTTGCACCAGGCGAGGTCTGCCGACACGATGCCGCGGTAGCGGTTCATGTCGTTGTAGAGAAGCGGCGTGAAGCGCCCGACCATCCACGGCATGACCAGGTCGGCCTTCCGCACGAGCTCGTGGAGGTAGGCGTCCTTCACGCAGTCGTGCTCGAGCGCGCGCCAGTGCGTCGGCACGCCGAGCATCACGCTGCAGCCGCCGTACTCCGGATCGTTCTTCAGGAAGTCCATGAACTCCGCGAGCTTGATGTCGCGGATCGAATACGGACGGTCGGGGAAGCCCACCCCCCAGATGACGACAAGCGGCTTTCCGCGATGGTGGAGGTACATGTTGCGCGCGCCGTAGCTGGTCGCCTTGACCTCGTCCACGAGGAACTTCCAGTCCGCGACGAGCTTCAGGCAGTCGTCGCGCCCGGGACGAAGTCCCGACAGGTCGTACATGATTGCGACGGCGCGCGAGTGCCTCTGCGCCGCCTTGAGCGCGTGGCGGATCACCGTCGCGGACGCCTCGCGCCCCTCCTTCGAACGCCGCGTCGCGTTGCCGAAGAAGCGCTGCAGGAACACGCCGTCGAGTCCATACTCCTCCATCCAGCGGAAGTGCGTCTCGACCGTCGATTCGTCGTCCGAGCAGAAGAACCGCGCCGTCTCGCCGTTCGCGAGCTTCAACCCCGTGGGATACGTCTTTTCGTACTCGGAGACGTCCGGCCACATGTCGATGCGGACGGACTCCTCGGTCGGGTACATCACGCCGCCCGAACGGTTGTGGAACCACCCTTGGTAACCGGCCATGACACGCCCGTCGTACGTCGGGTACACCGGATTCCCGGCATGGCGCGTACCTGCGGCGAACGCCGCAGATGAAAGAATCAGCGAAACCGCCAGAAGCGTGTGTTTCATGGTTTTACTTTCCTTGCTGTGTCCAGTTGAGAATATTAGCAAAAATCCGCTTGGGCGTCACGGAGCTTTTTGAGCCACGTCTCGGCGTCCTCCACGAGGACGAGCTTCGTGCCGTCCTCGCGTACGCGGCGGAGGATGTCGGGAAGGTCGCACTTCACGTCCGGCAGCGGCAGCTTCCACTTGAAGCTCGCGAGCCAGTCGCCGCCGTCCTGGTACGCCTCGATCTTGAGCGCATACTTCTTGCCGGCGACGAGGTTCTTCTTGAACGTGCGCGTCTGCTTCGGCCCGTTCGTCCACTTGTCCACCACGAGCGCACCGTCGAACCACACGCGCCGCGCGACGGACTCGCTCTTCACGATGTCGTTCGGGTAGTAGCCGTGCGCGTCGAGCAGGTCCCAGTTCTCCTTCACCCGGCCGCTCTCCGCCACAGACACCTTGCCGTCCGCCCCGCGGTAGCGCCCGTCCACGTCCGCGATGTTGTTCGGCTGGATGAACGCATGGTAGAGCGCCGTGTAGAAGCTCACCTTCTGTTCGTCCGTCCCGTCGATGTCCGCCCGCCCGAGGTAATGGTTCCACGCGGCGCGCGCCGCCACGCGGATGCCGTCGAAGCCGAAGTGCGGGATTTCCTTCGCGAGATTGCGGAGTTACATCAAGACCGGCAAGCCCATCCTCGGCATACTCCTCGGCGACGCGCGCGAACTGATTGAGGAACACCAGCTCGGCATCACCGCCAACCCCGATGACATCGCCGCCATTGCCGATGCCTTCCGCCGCATGGCGGAGCTCCTCCGCCGCGGCGACGGTCCCTCCTGCGGTGCGCGCGCGCGCGAGCTCTCAGAGCAGATGTTCGACCGCTCGCGCCTCATCGCCGAGCTCCGCGCGTAGCCATCCAAACTCCAAGGTCCAAAGTCCTCTCGTCCCGTCCCATCCTTTGTCTTTTGTCCTCTGTCCTTTGTCCTCTCGTCCCGTCCCATCCTTTGTCTTCTGTCCTCTGTCCTTTGTCCTCTTCCCCTTTAGGACAGAAGACGAAAGACAAAAGACAAAGGCCTTTAGGACAGAGGACAAAAGACGAAGGACAAAGGCTGGAGGACGAAAGACTAAAGGACGAAAGACGAAGACCGGTGCTTCGCGCGTTCCTTGAAGGCCGAGCGACTTGCTGCGGCTCACACGTTTCGCGTGAAGTCGCACTCCGGGTACCCGGTACAGCCCCAGAACTCGTTCCCTGCGTTACGGCCCTTGCGCGCCAATATCTTGTGGAGATTACGCCCACATCGCGGACATTTCGGGGTGTCGCCGTGGTTCACACGCGCATTCTCGTCACGTGCCGCGATTCGTGCCCGGCTCATCCGCTCGGTGAAACCGCCCTCCACGAGGAACGCATCGGCCGTCTTGTCCATCTGGCCCTTCAGGAGCGCGGCGGCCCGGCGGATGGTAATCAGGATCGCATTCGCGGCAATGAGCGGGTCTTCGCTCTCCAGCCATTCGGCACAACGCCGCCGCATCGCCAGGATGTATTTCCCGAACTCATGATCAAGGTCGTCCGATGCGTCGAAAGCGTCCAGTTGCAGTGCCTTGACCTCCTGATAGCGTTCGTCAGACTGCGACCACGGCGCTTCGCCTGCATCCACGAGGAAGACTTCGTAATCACCTGCCAGCTCGTCAAGCGAACCCTTCGCGACATCGAGCTGACGCAGTTCCTGTTCTTTCGAGGTTGCGGCACGTGACGAGGCCTCAACGATGTTCTGGCGCGCGCTCCTGGCTGCGCCGACCATCTGTCCGACGGTCTTGCCGAGGGCATCGTTCTTGTAGTTGAAGTTGCGCTTGCAGAAAAGCGTCGTCGCATGATACACGAGGCACGTGAACCCGAAGGAGTACATCTTTCGGTATCCGCCGTAATGGCCAATGATCCGAAAACGTCCCGTCGCTTCGCGCGTCCCATTGTCCAAGGTCCTAAATCCTTTGTCCGTTGTCATCTGTCCTTTGTCCTTTCCTGTTGTTACTCTGTTGAAACGGCCGTACGGCCGCCATGCGGCATCCTCGCCACTCGACAGTGACGCCGCACCAGCAGTAACCCCACGCAGAAACAGCTCTGCATGGTCAGGAATAGGCCCTGCCTCGCCAGCCCTTTCGGGCATTCCGCGTTTTTCAGCGGATGAACTCGCTACCCGGCCCAAGAGGATCCCATGCACTCCAGTCATGGGTCCCGTCCGGACGGCTCCCGCTGTATAGCCCCACCGAGGGCATCAATTCCCGAGAGCGCCGATAGTGTAGCACACCCCTCACCGTGGCACAAGCGCAAAATCCCTAAAAAAACGAGCGGCAGCGCCACCGCGCCGCCGCCTTCTCACACCGTCCAAAGTCCAATGTCCAAAGTCCTACATCCTCTGTCTTCTGTCCTCTGTCCTTTGTCCTCTCGTCCCGTTCCATCCTTTGTCTTCTGTCCTATGTCCTTTGTCCTCATCCCGTTTTAGGACAGAAGACAAAGGACAAAGGCCTTTAGGACGAAAGACGAAGGACTCAGATGCTAGGGCCCGTTCGCCGAGCGGGCCCACTTCCCCCAGCCACTAACCACTAGCAACTCACCACGAAGTTCACAAAATCGTCAATCTCACCCGTGACGCTCGCCTTTTCCAATGACGCCATATATTCATCACGCCGCTCAACCGGAATCACTTTCCATCTGTAGCCAGAAGAAATCAACGACACATTCATGATAAAGCGGGCGGTGCGACCATTGCCATCTGCATACGGGTGTATGTGGACGAAGAAGAAATCCGGGAATTCGCCTCTCCAAGCTTTTTCATTCCCTTTATGGCATAGCAAGGCCCAGCATCTTGAAGTGTTTTCAACGCTTCAAGTGCTTCTGCTAGTCGATCTCTGCCGTTCTTGCTCATGGATTTTCTATTTTTTGGGCGCGAAATATTATAGCACAAATGACGTCCTTCGTCATTTGTGCCATAAACTGCGCAAAAACGCATGTGAACTCAATTTTTCTCTAGTAGTTTTCTATTTTTTGAGCCAACCAACTTCCAAGAGTCCAAAGTCCTACATCCTTTGTCTTCTGTCCTTTGTCCTTTGTCCTCTTCCCTTTTAGGACAAAAGACGAAGGACAAAAGACAAAGGCCTTTAGGACAAAGGACAAAAGACAAAGGTGAAGGACGAGCGACTCCCCACTAGCTCCCCCACGCGCCAACCGGCGCGCGCGTCCTGTTCTGCGGCATATCATGCCGCAGCCCCTCACACCAACCTCCTCACACCCGGCATCCGCCGCGCCCCAGCAACCACCACCAACGAAACCGCCCACGCCAGAACCCACTCACCGAGCACACCCCACGCTGAAAACGGCGGTTGAAACATCCGCGCAACCACAGCCCACAACCCGCGCGTCACCAGCGGATGCACCAAATACACCCCCAGGCTCGTCGCCCCTAGCACGGCCGCCACCTTCACGACACGCTCCCGCTGGGGTTCCCACCCCACAAACGCCAACAGAATTGGTCCGACCGCCAGCCAGTCCTTGACAAAGGCAGGCACTGCGGCCCCCACCACCACATGAAGCACCAGCGCCACGGCCGCACAACACCAGACGATCCGATTATACTTTCTGCACACTTCCAGCAGTCGCCCTTGCAGACAGCATCCAATACCATACCCCGTCATCAAAAACGCCACAAGGCGAAGGGGATAACGATAGAACCAGCCAGGATTCACCGCACATACAGATGCCAACGTCCCGCCAAGTGCGATCCACATCACGCCAAACCATCTGCTCGCACAAGCCTTGAACGCGCCCATCAATGCGACTTGCGCGTAAAACAGGCAAATCAGGAACCATAGCTGGGCGGACGATCCGCCCCAGAACACAACGGCTCTCCAAAACGCCGCCGTTTCATATCTTGGGTTCAGGCATCCACCGTCATAAAGCAAGTCAAATGCCGCTGTTACCAAAACGAAGATGGCGCTCCAAAAGAAATATGTCGGCAACAGACGTCTCGTCCGTTTACCGACATACTCCAACCAGCCTTCATCTCCCCTGCGTCCGCACATCAACAGCCCGGCCACCGCCGCAAACACCCCGACATTGAAATCGCAAAGCGCCGTCATAAGATTCCCGCCATCCGTCCTCGGTTCCACCCACAAATGGCACCCCACAATCCCGAAAGCCGCCACCCCGCGTAGCAAATCTATTCCAACATTCCTCAACAAAATCTCTTGTGCCCTCCTTAGTGGTCACCCCATTCGCACTAACCACTAGCCACTAACAACTAACGACGCAATCCATACCGCCTCACCGTACTTCGGCTCTCGACCATCCGCCTGCGGCCAGAGGCATCTTCTACCAGTTCAAATGCGGGAGCGGTCATCTGGAATCCCATACCCGCCCACTGCTGCTCAAGCTGGCGGCGGTAGAGAAGATACGTATCAATCGTGAACCCACCGACCACGCCTACCATCCACAAAATACCCCCTGTCCCGCCAGGCGAAAAAAACGTCGCCTCACCCATGTTCGTGACGAGCATAACGGTAAACAGAGAAAAAGTGACAACATATTTCCGTCGCACACATGTACCACAAAATGACACAATAAAAATAATAAAACACATTTCACCCAAAATCCCCGTCTCACCGAGCACCATCACGGGTGCAAGCCCTTTCTCAATTGGGGCTGAAAGAATGAAACCCTTATTGGCCGCTACAAGATCACGCGTATATTCGGCTACTTGGAATCCACTTCCAAACAGGGGATTACGCCGAAACTCATAAAGGCTTTCTTCAATCAGTCCCATTCGACTTGAAGTAAATGCCTCGCCTAATGATCGACGATCATCCTCTTCTTGATCCGTCTTGCGTATCCACCGCGACATAGCTCCTGTCGTCAACTGGGAAACAATAACCACGGCCACAAGTAATCCCCCCCCCGCCATGACTCCTTGGCGAAGGTGTGCCCGCAAACGCTCCGGCAACTGAATCTTTCGTGCTGCATAAAAAGCACCCATGTACAATGCGGCCACTACGGAAATCAACCCAAGGCGCGACCGCGTCAAATAGATCAGCGGCAAAGCAAATATAATGATACAGAGATGCAACCAACGGAAGCGGCGTTCAAGCAGAAGCATGTCGCAAAGCACCCAACCAACCGTCAATGACAGAAGTGGCGCAAGGGCCTGCGAGTGGTTCGTGATGCCACAGAAGAGCGTCAATTCACTATCTGCCCTAATCTGATGGAATATTTCATTGACAACTTCAGTGCCCTCACCCAGGTACCAATTCAGACTTGTAGCGTAACCAATGCTTGGTATGGCCATCGTTGGAATGCTACCAAACACCAACAGACACGCCAGAGCAAGGAAAAAACTCCGGAGAAGAAGCACGTCTTTCGGGCGTTTCTGAAGATTCTGAGTACCAAACCAAATGCCAAAAAGGAATACGCTAAAGTTTGCCAACTTGACCAAGCTAACACTAGGAGCCCATCCATCAACCGATGAAATGATGGCTGCCAGAATAAATGGAACGATTCCAATCAATGGAAGTTTGTGCCGGCCTTGTCGTGATGCGCCACGCATGGCCAATATCAAACCAATAAGGAGAGGCCCAAAGCGAACTGAAATACCAAATAAAGACGACTTCGCCCCCAGTATCCCTGGGTTGAGGATGACAAAGAAAGGCATCATAACGAAAAAGACAAGTGCCCACCCTAGTTTGTTCGCGAATGCCAAGCATACCCCTATCAAGGTAAAAACAGGCATAATAACTCCGC
>CADCOC010000074.1 GCA_902802945.1 uncultured bacterium
CGAAGCACTTTTCATCTAGAATATACCTCCAGTATTTTAATGTTTTCTACTCCGACATCCACAAACGTGGTGTCGTTAGAGGTGGCAGCACCCTCTCTTAGGCTAAACGCCTGATTGTCTGGAATGTCCATAAAAGAAACCTCATCGTCATATGCATACATCAAAAGCATCGAAAGCACCTTCCCGTAGGTGTCTTCTTTTTCGTAAAAGCCTCGCCCAGTCTCATGCCCCCAGTCCCTGACACCATTTAATGCGCGTTGATCTACGGGATTGTTATAACGCATAACATATATCAACTCATAATCTTGTTCTGCTGAAAGCTGATATTTGGGATAACAATCATCAAGACGAAGGGCGTGTCCCAATTCATGAGCCAAAACGAATCCATCTGCCTCTTTACTAATGACAATTCCATATCCGCTACACCAAATCGCCTTAGCTGCATGATCGCTAAAAACTCGCCAATAAAGTACAATTCGACACAATCTCCAGCCGAGTAATGATTGAGAAGATCCCAGGTTTCATCTGTGAAAACAGTCTGGGGATTTCCATCTTGATCCGGTTCGGTACAGGTTACTGCCAGACACCAGTGATTCGTGGCGGAATTGACATTTTCAACGTTAACAAGATTAAAGTTGATCCCCACTTGAGCATAGACTTCATTTACTGTGTCGAACATTGCGTATATGTTATTCGTCATCCATGCATTATATCTTTCATCTTCCGTGGGTGGGACGATAAATGCTTTTACTGGAACAGTTTGCCTATGCACGACCGGCAGCACAAAACGTGGCTGTATATCGTCGTCGTTGAAGCGCGCTTCGACGATCACGGTGTCTGTTCCTGTGGGCGTGACGGTCGCAGACCAACCATTGGGCACCACGTCCGCCGATCCCGATACCAGACACCAATTCACCTCAGACGGCGAGAACGGGCCGTTCGCGCTCACCTTCAAGACGGCGTTCGTGCCCATGACGAGGCGGGAAGGATTTACATAACGACCACCAACCTTTTCCGTTGTGACGAGCTTCCGCAGCGGCTCGATGCAACGGAAGGTAACGGAGTCGGTCAGCGGTTCGCCGCCATCAGCGGGCGTGAACGTGGCTGTGAGCGTGCCCGTGCCGACGTTCGGACACGACATGTAGATGGAGTAGCTTCCCGTGTGTGCAAAATCGTTAGTCACCGAAAGCGGGAATACCGTCGACTCAGTCACGCGGTTCGTCACCCCGCCCACGACCCGGAACAGCACGGGGTTGACGTTCCCCTGCACGGACAGCCGCGCCGTTCCGTTCGTGCCAAGCGGGCCAGTAAGATTCAGCGTCACTGGCCGTATGCGCTCTGGCCTGTTGGAAGGACACGCCCCTTCAAGAAAGTCCGCGTCGTTCAGGAAGAATACCTTCTGGCACCCAAGCGAGAACGCGAGCGGCGGCTCCGCGTCGGTTCCGACCGTGACGGGTACGTGGTTTGTGAGCGTGTAGCCAAAAAACTGCGTGACCAGGTCGATACCGTTGGTCGCCCATACGACGGTCGAGGCGGAGGCGTACGTCACGTCCGTCGTGAGCGAGTGGGGATTCGAGAACGTGATGCCCTCGCCGCCGTGCCATGTGCAGCCCAGATAGGCGTCGCGGTGGCAGCCCGTGACACTTGCCGCCACTTCGATGGTGTCGCCGGGAAAGAGGTGCTGCACCTCGTCGCCGTCAATGGACACGCTCGCGACATGGCACAGCCACCCGGAGCGGAAGTTGTCAAGGTGCAGCTTGACGTCGCCGACAGAACGTTCGTACGGGAAGGTCAATATGTTCTGGATCACGCTGCTCTCGGTCGTAGTCATGCCTTCGCCCGAACGCATCGGCGGCTCTGTCGCAGTCACAGCAAGAGAACCAAGCCGCCCCGAGGTGAGCATGAACGGCACCTTCGCGCCACAGTCGATGGCGAACACAAGTTCCGTCGCACCATCCGCCACCACAGGAACGCCTCCGAAGTCAAGCAGAGTAGGCCACGCTCTCCCATCATCGAACGCTAAGCCGAGCGAGACAAGACGCCTGTCGGGATCGGCCCCTCGCGTGGCAGCCCACGCGGCGTAACCACCCATGGAGGCAATCTCGGCGGCGTTCGACGGAAAAGCCGCAGCCGCCCACGCCTCGCTCTGGTTCCACGCGGACGGCACAACAGGCTCCTCCGGTGCGGGGTCTATCGTGTTCGGCAAGCCGTCATTGTCAAGGTCGTACGGCAACACGCGCCGATACGTCCGTTCCACGTTATTCGAGCGCGTGATAAAGTTGCCGTCGTCGTGAAACTCAATCTGCGCGTTGTACAGCCCCGTGCGGTCGCGCCCCGCATACACATTCTCCCATGTAAGCAGCTTAACTTGGTAGGGCGCGGACTCCGGCCGCGCCGCATCCGCCCACCAAAACATCCCCACCCCTGGCACGATCGACGCCCACTCCCTCGCCGCACAGATCGACATCAACGAATAGTACGCGCCATCCATCCGTTGCCTCGGAAGCGACTCCACCGTTCCCCCTGAAAGCACGTCTAAGCGGCGTACCACGCTCGTACCGAACGGGAAGGCGAAATCGCCAAGGTCGAGCGGGAAGTGCGTCTCGTACCCGCCCCGAAGATTCCACGGCGCGTATTCAACTCCGTTCGTCGGCATCGCATACGAAACGGCGTCGTTCGTCGTTACGCTTTCAAGCCGGTAGCCTTGTGCAATTTCCTGCGGCGTGACGGCCACTGGGACAACGGGCGTCCCGCCCGTTGGAATCGCATAACCGTTCGCGACCGTGGCAACGGGCAAGATGCCCGTTGTCCCAGTGCCGCCGCTCGTCTTCCCGGAGTGCGCCACGGAGAATGTGAACACAACGGACAATGCCAAGAGCGTGGAAAGCGTAAGCCGCCGTAAGTTGGACAAAGCGCTGTGGAGCAGCCCCGGCGCACCTCGCCTGTCGGCGTGGCGCGCGAGCGGCCACAGCGCCGCGCAGAACACCAGCGCGGCCAGCATCGCCCACATCACTATGACGCCAATCACCACGACGTCTCTTCCGAAGAGGCTTTCAGCAATGTCTCGTAGAGTGTCACGGAACCGGAATCGTGGAGAGGATCTTGTCGATGACCATGTCGCTGGTCATGTTCTCGGCCTCGGCCTCGTAGGTGAGGAGGATGCGGTGGCGGAGCACGTCGTGCGCGACCTCCTTCACGTCCTGGGGCGTCGCGTAGGCGCGGCCGTGCATGAGCGCGTTCGCGCGCGCGGCGAGGTTGATGCTGAGCGTGGCGCGCGGGGAGGCACCCACCTGAATCTGCTCCTTGAGCGATTCGAGGCCCTTCGTCTTGTCCGGCTCGCGCGTGGCAAAGACGATGTCGAGGATGTAGTCGCCCACCTTCTCGTCGCAGTAGACCTCCTTCAGCGTGGCGCGCAGCGTGGCGATGTCCTCGGGCGTGCAGACGGCCTTCACCTCGGGCACCTTCGCCTGCTGGGCGAAGCGGTCCATGATGCGGCGCTCGTCCGCCTTCGACGGCGTCTCGACAAGGCACTTGAACATGAAGCGGTCCACCTGCGCCTCGGGAAGCGGGTAGGTGCCTTCCTGCTCAATCGGGTTCTGCGTGGCGAGCACGAGGAACGGCTCGGGCAGCTTGTAGGTGGTCTCGCCGATCGTGACCTGGCGCTCCTGCATCGACTCGAGCAGTGCGCTCTGTACCTTCGCCGGCGCGCGGTTGATTTCGTCCGCGAGCAGCATGTTCGTGAACACGGGGCCCTTCTTCGGCGAGAACTCGCCCGTCTTCGGGGAGTAGATGAGCGTGCCCACCACGTCGGCCGGCAGCAGGTCCGGCGTGAACGAGATGCGCTTGAAGTCGAGTCCGAGCGTCTTGGCGAGCGTGTTCACGCTCAGCGTCTTCGCGAGGCCCGGCACGCCCTCCAGCAAGATGTGTCCGTTCGCGACAAGCGCGAGGATGAGGCGGTCGACCAGCTTCTCCTGTCCGACAATGACTTTGCCCACCTCGTCGCGGATGCGGCTGACGAGTTCGCCCTGCGCGGCGATTTTGTTCGATGCGTTCGACAGATCCATTTCTTTCTCCTGTTGATGTGGAAACGCGGATATTTTACGCCTTTGCGAGGCGGTTTGTCTAGTACGTGACCAAATGGTAATGCCCTGCATTTCGGTGATATCTCGCGAAAATGACATACGGCAGAAAAGCCTTGCGAAGGCAAACCCGTTATGTTATCCTTCGCGCGCTATGAAAAAACTCACACTTTCACTGTGCGCCATAGCTGGCGTCCTCATGGCATCCGCCGATGCCCGTCCCGACCTCGTGGCGCAGGTCCGCGCCGGAACTTGCACCGAGGCGCGCGCCTCGTGGTGGGGGTTCGACCCCGCCGATTCCACCGCGCCGCTCCAGTCCGCGCTCACGTCCGGCGTCGCGCGGCTCGTCGTGGACAAAATGCCGTCGCCTTGGATCGTCACGCCGCTCACGGGCGCGTCGAACCTGGAGCTCGTCCTCGAACCCGGCGTCGAGATCCAGGCGAAGCCCGGCGAGTTCCGTCCGAAGGGCGCGTGCCTTCTCTCCTTCGCCGGCTGCACGAACATCCATATCGTGGGCTACGGCGCGACGCTGCGCATGCGGCACGAGGACTACATGAAGCCGCCCTACGAGAAGTCCGAATGGCGACACGCCCTCTCCATCCGCAGCTGCCGCAACGTGCGCATCGAGGGCCTCACGCTCGCGGACTCCGGCGGCGACGGCATCTACCTCGGCTGCCGCGGCGCCGTGCGCCGCAACGTGGACGTGGTGATCCGCGACGTGCTCTGCGACCGCAACCACCGCCAGGGCATCAGCGTGATCTCCGCCGAGAACCTCCTCATCGAGAACACCGTCATGCGCGAGACGTTCGGCACGCCGCCCGCAGCCGGCATAGACTTCGAGCCCAACCGCCCCTCCGAGGTTCTGAAGAACTGCGTAATGCGCAACTGCCTTTCCATCCGCAACCAGGGCGCAGGCTACGCCACCTGGGCCGGACAACTCAACGCCGCGAGCGCCCCCATCGATCTCCGCTTCGAGAACTGTACCGCCCGTGGCAACCGCTCCTCGTTCTTTTTCGCCACGGACAGCCGGCGCGGACGCAGCGTGCGCACCACACTCGCCCTCTCCAACTGCTCGTTCGAGAAGCCGGAATCCGCCCGCGCCGTCAACATCCGCGAAAGTCCCTACTCCGCGACTTTTGTCTCCATTGACAACTGCCGCATCGTCACCACGAACGCAGTCGGCGAAGAAGTCGTCACGCCGATGAACGAGACCTGGCGGAAGATCAACCTGCCGCTGTCGGCGGACGGCGAGCCGCCCATCCCGCACGTGGATGCGCCAGACCTTTCTCGCGCGCAGGTTTTCGACAACGCACCCGGCAAGTCCGTCCGGCTCTCGCCGCTGAACGCGCGTAACCTTGCCACGTACATCGTCTACGCCGACGCCGCGCGCACGCTCCACTTCAAGGGACGCCAGATGCGCGTGGGACGCTACGAACCCGGCACCAAGCCAATCGCTATCACGGACGCACAGGGGAAGAAAGTCGCGAAAATCCCGCTTCCCGGCTTCGACGAAACCGCGTTCACGTTCAACGCGCCCGCGCCAGGCTTTTATCGAATGTCCGTTGATGTTGGCCGCGTCGCATTCTGCCTCGCGGAAGCGGACGCTCCAGTGGCAATTGACGCGACCGCGCACGCGCAGGGCTTCATCTACAGCGTCGGATCGTTTTGGCTTGCCGTGCCGCCGAAAACGGAGAAATACGCTCTTTACGCCTCAGGCGCAGGCGAAGAGCGCGTACATGTCACTCTCACGGATCCGCAGGGCATCTGCGTGTGGGACTACCACAACATCTCTGGTTGGGAGCGCGTTGTCGTAAGCGGCAACCCGCCGCCGGGTCTGTGGAAGGTTACGATGAAAAAGCCCTCACAGGGACACTTCGAGGACGCCCGCTTCGACGTTGCCGGGATTCCTGGTTTCCTCTTTCTAACACCAGAAAAGACCTGGACGTTCAAGTGATTTTCTTGATGTCATCCTCGTCAAAAAATGTCTCATACATGCCCTCGATGGCGATTGTCGCGTTGTAGCAATACGGGCCACCGAAAAGGCTGGCCTTGGCGTTGCCACGTAACGCCCGTTGCTTACCGTAGGCTTGCGGTTCAGCGCGTCTCAGAGCTCGTTCGAAGTCGCGCATGGTAGTATACACCCATGTTGTCCCGTATGCGGCGAGCACCGCACGCGACGGCACAAAATGGCGGAGGTGGTGCCAGATGCAACCGTCATAGTCAAAGATGTGCGGCTTTTTGAAAAGAGTCAGCCAAACGTCCTCGTCGGGCGGGTACACGGGCCACGCGAAGAGTCTCTCAACGCCGATTCCCCGCTTGCGCAGGTAGTCGAGCGTCAACTTCGCTCCGTCGCCATTCCAGTTAAGCAGTAAACCGGACTGCTTGCCGAGTCCTAAGAGATATACGGAATCATCTAGGATGTTGTCCGGCGTGCAATAATCAAAAGCGCCCGCAGCATCGAAGTCGGACGGATACCACTTACGTCTGAAGAATCCCCGAACCGGCACGCGCTCTCCGTTCGAATCCGTCAGATAGTCGAACTGCCGGTCAAGCGTTCCGTCTTCATTCAGGCAGGGGGGAGGTTTCGGATTCTTCATAACGCACACCCACGAGGGCCTGTCTTCACGCATAATCGGCTGCTTCGGGAGTCCCAACTTCTTCAGTAATTCGTTGTCGGTCATGCTACGGACTACCTTCGGACGCCTAAGGCCAGTTTCATGGCAGAATTCGGTTTCGGTTTCCGAAAGCACATTCTTGTCCGCGTCGGTCAGCTTCCTCCCGTTCCCATCCCTGAGATACACCATCTGGGAATGTGCCTCGTATGCCGGGTGGCACATGATGTAGAACCTGTCGAAGAACGCATACGGGAAGGCGAAGAAACCCTTTTGACGTGGCGGGGCATTCGCATACTCCGAAGCGTCCGGGATTCTCTCGTAATGCTTTTGCTTAAGAGCCTTCAAGTCGCCAAATCTGATAAATTTCATTTTGGGGCACATGCCTCATTTCCAAGTTCTTCATAGAATTGCCTTATCTGCGAATAGTCGCCAAACTGCAAAACCGTATGTTCCCAAGTCCACTCCATCCAGTCCTGCTCTTTGCGTTCCAACGCCATCGCCTTCGCGCGCCAGTCACGGCCTTTGGCAAATCGCTGCGGGTCTTCGACATCGTCCTCGCAAAGCGTCGCCATCTTATATACGCACGAAAGGTTTCCCTGCTTCACGCCATTCATGAAATGCTCACGAGCGCCTTCAAAGTCCGGTACGTGTCCCTCTTCGCCGGATCCATACAGGCAGCGCATCCCCTCCAACCACTCGTCATCGCCGGGGGCTTGTGGATGAAAATGTTCCATCCAATTTGAATCGCCCATGTCATCAACTCCTTTCTCAATTTTTTATAGAGATATCAACGGAACTCTCAGGAAGCGACGGCAGTTTTGCACCGTTCTTGGTGTTCTTTTTTACCATGCCGGTATTCTATCACATCGCCGCGTAGGGCGCAATTGCAAAACGTGTTGGCAATATGGGCATGCTTGCATTTCGCTGACCGCTTACGCGGAATTTTATGGTATACTGTCTGCCTATCGCTCTAAGGAGATTTAAAATGAAAAGCAAAACCAGCAAAGTCAATAGCAAGCCCGCCAACCTCAAGCGGCGCACGTTCCTCAAGGCCGGAGCCGCCGTGGCGGCAGCGGCAATCGTGCCGACGGAAACGTTGGCGGACGAAAAAAAGACGAAAATCGTCGTCGTACACGGCACGAACCTCGCGAAGATGGTCGAGGCCGGCATGGCGAAGATGGGCGGATGGGACAAGTTCTTCAAGCCCGGAGCCAAAGTGGCGCTCAAGCCGAACCTCGCCTGGAACTCCACCCCCGAACAGGGCGGCAACACGCACCCTGACATCCTGCGCGCCGTCATCAAGGGGGCGGAGGCCTGCAAAGTGAAGCAGATACTCATCCCCGAGAACACGTGCCAGCCCGAGAAGATGACGTTCAAGGTCAGCGGCGCAAACGACGCGATAGAGGGAACCTCAGCGAAACTCTACCGTCCCAAGCCCGCCGACTACAAGGAAGTGGACGTGCCCAAGGGGAAGATATGCCAGAAGGCCAAGGCCACGCGCGACCTCATCGAGGCGGACTGCCTCGTGAACATGCCCGTCGCCAAGCACCACAGCGGCGCCACGCTCACCCTCTCGATGAAGAACTGGATGGGCGCGGTGGACAACAAGACGCGCCGGTCGTGGCACCGCAACGGGCTCCACCAGTGCATCGCCGACTTCAGCACCTTCCTCAAGCCCACGCTCATCGTGATCGACGCGACGCGCATCATGCTCGACCACGGCCCGCAGGGTCCAGGCAAGCTGGCGTATCCCAACGAGATCATCTTCGCAACGGACCCCGTCGCCGCCGATACGTATGCCGCCTCCCTCTTCAAGAAGACCCCCGACGACGTGCCGCACATCAAGCTTGCGGCCGAACTGGGCGTTGGCTGCGCCGATCTCAAGAAGATTGACGTCGAGCGCGTCGAGGTTTAAGAAGGAGACCCGACATGAAATGGTTGAGGCGAAACATCTGGCGGCTGCTGATCGCAGTGGCCGCCGCAGTCCTCGCGTTGGGGTACGTCCCCGAATCCCATCCCGAACTCGCCTCGATCCTTCCGCGCCTCAGCCCGATCCTGAGCCTCTTCGGCGCGCTGGCGACGCGGGCGTGGCTCGGCTGGCTCATGCTGCTCGGCATCCCGCTTCTCGTGCTCGCAGCGTTCAAGGGCAGGTTCTTCTGCTGGCATCTCTGTCCGATGGGCTTCCTCTCGGAGACGGCCGGGAAGCTGAACCCGTGGGGCAAGGGCCTCGTCCGGCGCGTGCCCATGGTCAACAAGGCGCTCGCGCTCGTGATTGCCGTGACGGCGGCCTGCGGCTACCCGCTCCTGATCTGGTGCGACCCGCTCTGCATCTTCAACGGTTTCTTCGCAGCCTGGCGCGAGCCGCTCGCGATCGCGTCGGCCGGCACTGGCATCGGGTTCGTGCTGGTCATCCTGGCCAGCATCGCCGTGCCGAACATCTGGTGCCACCGGCTGTGTCCGCTCGGCGGCCTGCAAGAGGCTATTGCGCAGCTCTGCCGCCGCAAGGCGAAGACTGCGGACGGCGCGCCGGAGCAGTCCGCCCTCTCCGTCGTCGGCGCAACGCGCCGTACCGTGCTGGCGGCGATCCCCGCAGCCGCAGCGAGCCTCGCCGTGCGGCACGCGGTCGGCGCGAAGGGACGCGACGCCATACGTCCGCCCGGCGCCGACCTGGAGCGTTTCAACGCGCTATGCGCTCGGTGCGGCAACTGCATGAAGGCGTGTCCCTATCAGCTGATCCAGCCCGATCTGGGCGATAGCGGCATCGAGGGGCTGTTCACGCCCGCCCTCCAGCTGCGGAGCCGCAACGCCGACCAGGAGCAGTACTGCTTCCAAGACTGCGTCGCCTGCACGCAGGTGTGCCCCACGGGCGCGCTGCGTCCGCTCACGGTGGAGCAGAAGCACAAGACCCCGATTGGCACCGCCGTGATCGACCGCAAGAAGTGCCTTGCGTGGGAAAACCACGAGTATTGCGTCGTGTGCGACGAGTACTGTCCCTACAAGGCAGTCAAGGTGGAGGAACACGACGGCGTGAGCTGTCCCGTCATCGATGAGGAAAAATGCCGCGGCTGCGGCGCATGCGAAAGCAACTGCCCGGCCGACCCCATCGCCATAGTCGTCAAGCCGCTAAAGGCAAAAGGCAAGCAACAGAAAAAATGAATCCCGACACCCTTCCACGTATTCTAGAATTCGCGATGCTCTTCTGCTTCGGCTTCTCCTGGCCGTTCGCGATCGCCAAAACCCTCCGCGCAAAACGCGTCGACGGGAAGAGCCCGATGTTCGAGATCATCGTGATTGTCGGCTACCTCTTCGGCATAGCCAGCCACCTCATCAGCGACAGAAGCTGGGTGACATGGGTGTACCTGGCCGATACGGCGCTCGTCGCGACCGACCTCGCACTTTACTTTCACTACGCAAGGGCGCAGCAAGCGCAACCGTCAAATAGTGACCGTACATGAGGATGCAGCCATGGCAAAAACATATTCAGACTTCTCTCAGCTGAAGAAAATCAAGACGGAACCCGTGACGGAACCCGTTCCCCCGACGGAACCGCCGCCCGCGCCAGAAGACCGAAAGCTTGCAGAGTCCGCGAACTCCGCCGACTACTTCTCCTCTCTCCTCGGCGCGGGCGCGTCGCCGCGTAAGAAACCGCCGCGCACCACGGTCGTGACGCCGGCGACGATCTCCCGCGTGCGCGCCGAGCAGGCCGAGGACGCCTTCGCCGCAGAGCGCGACGCCCTCAACGCAGAGCTTGATGAAAAGCAAGCTGTGATCGACGCCCTCGCCATTGACGTGGCCGAGGCGAAGGACGAACTCGTAAAAGCACAAGAAGAACTGGCGCGGGCGCAGGAAGAACTGGCGCGGACACAAGACGAACTTAACCAGACGAAGGCTACGCTCGACGCCGAACGCGCCGCGCCGAAGGTGGACGAGGCAATGCTAGAGGCGTCGGCCGCGAAAGACCGCGAGATCGCGCGCCTCCAGGAACTGCTCGTCGAGGCGCAGCGTACCTCGCTCTCATCCACCGTGCTGCTGGACAAACCTGAAAGCTTCTCCGAAAAATTTCCCGGCGAAGTTCGCGAGCACCTGCTTGAAGCGCTCGCGGACGCGCAGCGCGCGGCAGACGCGGGTGGACGCGATCGCCGCGCACGCATCCTTGAGGCGATTCTCTGCGAAAACGCCGTTACGGGCGAACTCGCGCGCCGTCGCGACGAGGTGAAGCAGATCATGAAGGACGCCGGCACCTTCATCGACGACGCGGCAATCGCGGCGCTGGAGAAACTCGGCTTCCGCTACGTCTCAGGGTCGAACCACCACAAGCTCGACTACGCCGGCATCCGCTTCCCAGTGGCGAAAACACCCAGTGACCACCGCAGCTGCCTTAACAGCGCGGCGGAAATCTGCAACCGGGTGTTTTAATCCGCTCGGCGGCGGATTAGCCGTTCTTCTTCTCGAACTCCTTCATGAAGTCGACGAGGCAATCCACGCCGGCCATCGGGAAGGCATTGTAGATCGACGCGCGGATACCGCCCACGGAGCGGTGTCCCTTCAGCGACTTCATGCCGGCGGCGGTGGCCTCCTTGATGAACTGGGCCTCCAGTTCCTCGGTGGGCAGACGCCACGTCACGTTCATGTTCGAACGGTATTCCTTCAGCGCCGTGCCGCGGTAGAAGCCCGAGCCGTCGATCACGTCGTAGATCTTCTTCGCCTTCTCGGCGTTGAGCTTGAAGAGGTTCTCCTTGCCCATCTTCTTGACCCACTTCATCACCTCACCGAAGATGTAGATGCCCCAGGTCGGCGGCGTGTTGTAGAGCGAATTCTCGTCCACGTATGTGCGGTACTGCAGCATCGTGGGAATCGTGGTGGAGCCCTTCTCCGCGAACTCCTTGCGGATCGCGACCACGGCCATGCCGGACGGACCGAGGTTCTTCTGCGCGCCCGCGTAGAACATCGTGAACTTCGAGTAGTCGCGCTCGCAGGAGAGAATGTCGCTCGACATGTCGCCGATGAGCGGCGAGCCGGAGTCCGGGATCACCTTCAGCTCGGCGCCGGAAATCGTCTCGTTCGTGCAGATGTGGCTGTACGCCGCGCCGGGCGTCCACTTGAACTCATCGTTCGCCGGCATGCGCGTGGGAATGTCCTTCTGGCAGTTCGCCACCACGTTCACGTTGCCGATCATCTGAGCCTGCTTGAGCGCCTTGTTCGACCATGTACCCTGATTGGCGTAGTCGGCGGACTGTCCCGCGCCGAGGAAGTTCATCGGGATCATTGCGAACTGCATCGACGCGCCGCCCTGGATGAAGCACACCGACCAGTCGTCGCCCAGGCCGCAGAGTTCCTTGAACGTGGCGATGGCCTCCTGGTGGATGGAGTCGTAGTCCTTGCCGCGGTGGGACATCTCCATCACGGACATTCCGCAGCCCTTGTAATCCACGAGGTCGGCCTGCGCGTTCTGCAGGACCTCAAGGGGCAACACGGCCGGACCGGCCGAGAAATTATAGACACGAGACATTGCTTGTTCCTTGATTGGTTAAGAAAAAACGGGTGATATTGTACTCCTCGGACGCGGTTTTGGCAACTCAATTTGTCGTCCGATGTTGAAAAGGATGCCAACGGCGATCATCGACGTCATGAGGTTCGTGCCACCGTAGCTGATGAACGGCAGGGCAAGTCCCTTCGTGGGCAGGCAGCCCGTGACGACGCCGATGTTGAACAGCACCTGGAAAAACACGAGGAACGTCATGCCGAAGGCGAGCAGCCGTCCAAGGCGGTCCGGCGCGCGTAGCGCGATACGGATGCCGCAGATGAAGAACACCGTGAATACCGTCAGCAGCACGAGCGAGAAGACCAGCCCAAGCTCCTCCGCGCCGATGGCGAAGATGAAGTCGGTGTGGGCTTCGGGCAGATAGAACTTCTTCTGCATCGACTTAGTGTAGCCCACTCCGAACGGTCCACCGTGGCTGATGGCAACAAGCGCCTGGCTGAGCTGGTACGCCGCAGGGTCGTCACCCGTTGGGGGCGGCAACCCCAGCCATGTGAGAATCGGCTCCGGCAGCCATGCTGCCAAACGACGCATGCGGTTCGGGTTGAACGCCAGCAACGTACCGACGGCCGCCAGTGCCCCGCCGCCCATCAGGAGGATGTGGAGGATACGCATGCCGCCAATCAGGCAGAGCGTGCCGCCGGCAAGGCCGATGACCATCGTTGCGCCGAAATCCGGCTCGACTACGGCAAGCCCCATAAGCACGCCTACGATCATCACCGCTGGCACGGACCCTTTCCAGAACTTCTCGATGCGCCATCCGGCCCAGTCGAGAAAGACAGCGGTAGAGATTACGACGAATATCTTGCCCAGCTCGCTTGGCTGGAGCCGCACAGATCCGACCAGACGCAGCCAGCGGTGCGAACCCTTCGTCTCCGGAGCCAACAGCACTGCGGCCATCAGGCCAACGACAACGACATAGATGCAGACGGTCAGGTAGGGATAACGCCGCCAGTTGTGGTAGTCGAAGAACGCCGCCACCAGCAAAAAAACCATCGCCACGCCCAGCCATACGGCTTGATGCGTGACGAAGTAGTCTGCGCTATGGTACAGCGCGCGGCCCGTCTCCTCGCCGGCGGACGCCAGCAGCGTAAAACCGAGGCCCAGAAGTACGAGAACCGAAATACCCAGAACTGTAAGCGTCCAGCGCACGACCAACTTACTGGACGTTCACCTTGGCGTTCGGCGGAAGCTTCAAGACCTGGCCGGGCTTGACCTCATCCGTCGGCTTGAGGTCGTTGATGTCCATGAGCGCGCTCGGGCTGATGCCAAAGGCGATTGCGATGGAGACGAGGTCGTCGCCCTCCTTCACCGTGTAGGTGGGCAGCGGCTTCTCGGCCGGAGCCGACGGAGCGGGAGCGGCTTCCACCACGGGCTTAGCCTCTTCAGCGGGCTTCACCTCGGCGGCGGGCTTCGTCTCGGCTTTCGCCTCGGCGACGGGCTTCGTCTCTACAGGCTTCTTCTCTGCAGGTTTCGTCTCGGCAGGCTTCACTTCTGCGGCGGGCTTCGTTTCGGCAGGCTTCGCCTCAGCGGCGGGCTTCTTCCCCGCTTCAGGCGCTGCGGGCTTCTCCGCCTTTGCGGCAGGAGCCTTGTTCGCCTCGGGGGTCTGCTTTTCCGTCGGAACCTTCAGCTTCTGCCCAGCGCGCAGCTGGTTGGCCTGAAGTCCGTTAAGCGCCTTGAGCGCGCGGATGGAGATGCCGTACTCGCTGGCGATCTTGCCGAGCGAATCTCCGCTCTTCACCACGTATTCCTTCGTAGGCCCTTCGTACGCCACAAAAGCGTTCTTCGTCTTGACGGGTGCCTTCGTGTTCGCGGCGGCGGACGACGGAGCGGCGGCGGGCATTACCTTGTTCCCACTATACTTCTCCTCAGGCTTCGCCTCGGCCGCGGCAACCTTGGCAACGGCCGGCGCTGCAGCAATCGCCCCGGGCATCTTGATCTTCTGCCCAACGCGAAGGCGCTTGGGATTCAACCCGGGATTCGCGGCCAAGATTGCAGCCTGGCGATAGTTCGTGCGCTTGCTGATGAGGAAGAGCGTATCGCCTGACTTGACGACGTACTCGGCGGGCGCAGCGGCAGATGCGGCAACCGGCGCGGCGGCAGGCTTGGCAGCCGGCTTGGCCTTATGCTTCGGCGCCTTAGGAGGAGGCGGAGGCAGCGGCTTGATGTCGCGCACTGAAGACTTGGGCTTGGCCACCGGCACTACGGGCGCTGGCGCGGGAGGTGCAACTACGACGGGAGCAGGCTCTGGCGGAGGCGGAGGCAATGGAGCCACTACGGCAACTGGCTGTGCCGGCTGCGGGGCCACCTGCGGCTCCTCAACGGGAGTGACGACCTGGGGCTTGCTTGTAGCCGGCGTCGAGATTACAGTGATGGTCTGAGTGGGCTCCGTACGCCGCGGAGCGGGTTTCCCCGGCTTCGTCGCCTTGCAGCCTTGCATCGTCAGGCAGACCGCTATCATGTTGATACCCAGAACCAGTCCGAGCTTTTGCGCCTTCATTTTTTTTATCCTTGTTTTATGGTTTCCACTTCGCCGCCCGTCCCCTCCGCACGAACGAAGGAGGCGAATGCGTCGCCGCGGGCCCCGTAACTGTTAAATTGATCGAAACTTGCCGCGCCGGGTGAGAGGAGCACGACCTCGCCCGCACGCGCATCGCGCCGGGACCTCTCGACCGCCCGGCCGAGCGTCCCGCAGATCTCGCACGGGACGGTTTCCCGCCACGCATCGAAGAGCTGGTCTGCGCAACGCCCTATAAGATACACTTTTTTGACCCCGGAACGCAAGTACGGAATTACAGAATTTGGAGAATCCCCTTTTGCGAGTCCGCCGGCAATCAGACGCACCGACGGCTCCGCGCGCCCGCCCTGCGCCATCTGCACACCCGCCGCAAGCGCCGCGAGCGACGTGGCCTTTGAGTCGTCGATGTACGAAATTCCCTTTATTTCCGCCACTTTTTGCATCCGGTGCGCAAGCGGCACGAAGGTCGCGAAGGCGCGCGCGATGGCGTCGCGCGACAGTCCGGCGGCGTCCAAAAGCGCCGCCGCGACCTCGCCGTTGGGGCGGAGAACCTCGTTGTCGAAATATGAGCCCGCGAGGCAGTCGTCCCACGCGCGCGCCGCGGCGACGGCGCGCGCGGCCCCCTCGAGCATCTTGCGCTTGAGCGCGTGATAGGCCTCCACGCTGCCGTGTCGGTCGAGATGATCCTCCTGCAGATTGAGGATCGCGGCCGCGACGGGACGGAAATGCTCGGGGTGCGTGGTCTCCATCTGGAAGCTCGACACCTCCACCACGGCCCACGCCGGCTGCGGCTCCATCAGCGCCACTTCACAGAGCGGCGTACCGTAGTTGCCGCACGCGACGGCGGAGACGCCCGCCGCGTTAAGTCCGTCTGCGACGAGCTTCACCACGGAGCTCTTCCCCTTCGATCCTGTCACCGCGAGCATCTTCCCCGCGAAGTACCGCGCGCCGAGCTCGAGCTCGCTGATTACCGGCACGCTCGCCGCACGCGCCGCGACCTGCCACGGGTGCGTGAGTGGCACGCCCGGACTCGTCACCGCGAGATCCCACACGCCGTCGGGATACGCATCGTCGCCGTCGAGTATGCGCACGTCCGCGCCATCGCGACGCAACAGCGCCGCCGCCGCCGCGCCGCTCTTCCCCGCGCCGAACACGAGCGCGTTCATGCGAGGATGGCCTCCAGGTGCATTCCGTGCGATGCCTTGAGCAGCACGGCGTCGCCGGGACGGAGGTAGGTGGCGAGGGCGGCTCTCGCGGATGGGACATCCGCGAAGTTTGCGGGCGAGACGCCCGCCACCCCGACATTTTCCGCGTCCTCGATTCTTTCCGCCACCCGGTAGGGCGGTTTCGATGAAACCGCCGCACACGCTACGGCCATCGCCTCGCCCACCACGAAGACTGCGTCAATCGGCAACTCCATCGCACGCGCCAGCACCCGCTCGTGGAATTCCTCTTTGCGGTCACCCAGCTCGAACATGTCGCCCAACACTGCCACGCGACGCCCCGCACACGGCATTGCCGCGAAGGTTTCAAGCGCGGCGATCATCGATGTGGGGTTCGCGTTGTAGCAATCGTTCACGTACGTGACGCCGTCTTTCTCGACCACGCGCCAGCGATCGCCCGGCAGCGAAAAGTCCGCGAGCGCCGCAAGGCAACGTTCGAGCGGCACGCCGACCTCGCCCGCGCACGCGGCCGCAAGACGCGCGTTGGAGACGTTGTGCGGGCCAGGGAGACGCACCGCGAGCGCTTCGGCGAGACGCTTCCCCGCGTCGTCGGATGGATCCACGCTCACCACTCGCGCGGCGCTCCTCGCGCGCAGGCGCGTAGCGGTCGTTGTTCACGCCCACCACCGCGAAGCCGTCCGGCGGGAGGCGCGCGAAGAGCGTGCCCTTCTCGTCCGCAATGCCGTCCTGCGTCTTGAAGAACTCGATGTGCGCCGTGCCGATGGACGAGATCACGCCCGCGTCGGGGCGCGCGATGTCCACGAGGTAGCCGATTTCGCCGGGATGGTTCGTGCCCATCTCGACCACGAGAAACTCCGCGTCTTCGGGACAGTTGAGGATCGTGAGCGGCAGGCCGAGGTCGTTGTTGAAGTTGCCTGCGGTCGCGTGTACGCGGAAACCGCCCGCGCGGAGGAACGCGGCCACGAGTTCCTTCGTGGTCGTCTTGCCCGCGCTGCCGGTGATGCCGATCACCTTCGCCTTCAGCGTACGGCGGTACTCGGCCGCCGCACGTGCGAGCTCTTCGCGTCCGTCGACGATTCCCGCCGCGCCGGCCGCGAGGGCCTGCGGGATGAAGTCGTGTCCGTCCACGCGTTCGCCCTTCACCGCGACGAACAGCATGCCCGGCTTGACCTTGCGCGAGTCGAGCGTCGCGCCTCTGAATGTGCCAATAGTCATGCGCATAGTATAGCATATTCTCTGATGACACACGGCGCGTTTTAGTGGTATAATATGCGGCGATTTTCTCACCCAAAACGGAGACAACCGAAAAATGAACCGCATCATTCTGAATGAAACGTCCTACCACGGCGCGGGCGCCGTGAAGGAAATCGTCAACGAACTCGCGCACCGCGGGCTCAAGAAGCCGATCGTCTTCTCCGATCCCGACCTGATCAAGTTCGGCGTCACGAAGAAGGTGACGGACCTTCTGGACAAGGCGAAGGTGAAGTATGCGGTCTACTCCGAGATCAAGCCGAACCCCACGATCGCGAACGTGAAGAACGGCGTGAAGGCGTTCAAGGCCGCAAAGGCCGACTGCATCGTCGCGATCGGCGGCGGATCGTCGATGGACACGGCGAAGGCCGTGGGCATCATCATCGCGAACCCGAAGTTCGCGGACGTCCGCTCGCTCGAGGGCGTGGCCCCCACGAAGAACCCGTCGAAGCCGATCCTCGCCGTGCCGACGACCGCCGGCACCGCCGCCGAGGTCACGATCAACTACGTGATCACCGACGTCGAGAAGAAGCGCAAGTTCGTGTGCGTCGATCCGCACGACATCCCCGTGGTGGCGTTCGTCGACCCCGAGATGATGGCGACCATGCCGAAGGGCCTCACGGCGTTCACGGGCATGGACGCGCTCACGCACGCGATCGAGGGCTACATCACGAAGGCCGCGTGCCCGATGACGGACATGATGCACCTCGAGGCGATCCGCCTCATCTCGCTCCACCTGCGCGACGCCGTGGCGAACAAGCCGTCCGGACGCGAGGGCATGGCGCTCGGCCAGTACATCGCCGGCATGGGCTTCTCGAACGTGGGCCTCGGCGTGGACCACTCGATGGCGCACGGCCTCTCCGCGCTCTACGACATGCCGCACGGCAAGGCATGCGCGATCCTGCTCCCGACGGCAATGAAGTTCAACGCGCCCGCGACGGGCACGAAGTACCGCAAGATCGCCGAGGCGATGGGCGTGAAGGGTGTCGAGAAGATGACACTCGCCCAGGCGCGCAAGGCCGCGATCGCCGCGGTCGAGAAGCTCTCCGCCGACGTGGGCATCCCGCCGGACCTCAAGGGCGTCCTCAAGAAGGAGGACGTGCAGTTCCTCGCGGAGAGCGCCTATGCGGACGCCTGCCGTCCGGGCAACCCGCGCGACTGCACGGTCGAGCAGATCGCCAAGCTCTACAAGTCGCTGATGTAGTCTCAAGGGAAGTCGAGAAAGCACGAAGATGAGCGCGAAGAAAGTCCTGTTGTCCGCAAACGAGGCCGTGGCGCGTGGCGCCGCGCAGGCCGGCTGCATCGTGGCCAGCGCCTACCCTGGTACGCCGTCCACGGAAATCCTCGAAAACATCGCCAAGTTCAAGGACACCGTCAAGTGCGAGTGGGCCGTGAACGAGAAGGTCGCCATGGAAACGGCGATCGGCGCGTCGATGGCCGGCGCGCGGTCGCTCACGGCCATGAAGCACGTGGGCCTCAACGTGGCGATGGACCCGCTCATGACGTTCACGTTCGTGGGCGCAACGGGCGGCATGGTGGTGGTGACGGCGGACGACCCCGGCATGCACTCCTCGCAGAACGAACAGGACAACCGCAACATCGCGAAGTTCGCGCGCGCGCCCATGTTCGAGCCTTCCGACAGCCAGGAGGCGTACGACATGGTGCAGGCCGCGTTCGAGACGTCCGAGAAGTACCGCGTGCCGTGTTTCCTCCGCCTCACCACGCGCACCTCGCACTCGAGCTCGCTCGTGGACCTCGGCGACTTCCACCCCGCGCCGCACCCGGTGATCCCCTACGTGAAGGACATCACGCGCACGATTCCCGTGCCCGCGTTCGCGCGCGGGCAGCGTCTCGCCGCGCAGAAACGCGAGCAGGAAATGGCCCGCGCCGCCTCCCGCTCGAAGTTCAACCGCATCGAGCCGGGCAAGAAGCAGGTCGGCATCATCACGAGCGGCGTGACGTACCAGTACGTGAAGGAGGTATTCCCTGAGTTCACCATCCTCAAGCTGGGCTGGACGAACCCCTTCCCCGCCGAGCTCGTGAAGAAGTTCGCGAAGACCGTGCGCCACGTGCTCGTGGTCGAGGAGCTCGACCCGTTCATCGAGAGCCAGGTGCGCGCGCTCGGCATCAAGGTACAGTCGCACAAGACCGAACTCAACATGCTCGAGCTCAACCCGGACCGTCTCCAGAACCTCCGCCACGAACTCCTGAAGGACGTGCCGAAGGCGAAGCCGGCAAAGCCCGATCCGTCCCTTCCCACGCGTCCGCCCGTGCTCTGCGCGGGCTGTGGACACCGCGGCGTGTTCTACGTCCTGCACAAGCTCGGAGCCACGGTGACGGGCGACATCGGCTGCTATACGCTCGGTGCGTTCCCGCCCCTCAACGCGATGGACTCGACGATCTGCATGGGCGCCTCGATCGGCAACGCGGCCGGCATGCGCAAGGCGGGCCTCAAGGGACGCATCTGCGCCGTTTTGGGCGACTCCACGTTCTTCCACAGCGGCCTCACGGGCATCCTCTCGGCGCACTACAACGGCACGCCGGTGACGACGGTCGTCCTCGACAACCGCATCACGGCCATGACCGGACACCAAGACAACCCCGGCACGGGCAAGACCCTCGCCGGCGATTCTGCGCCCGTCACGGAGATCGCCGCCGTCGCCAAGGCGATGGGCTACAAGAAGGTCGTGACCGTAAGCGCGGACGACCTCGGCGAGCTGGAGAAGGTGTTGAAGGACGCGATGGACGGCGACGAGGGGGCGGTGATCATCGCCTACGCGCCGTGCCGCATCGCGGCAAAGCTCACGAAGGAAGGTCTCTGCGAAGTCGACGAAAAGAAGTGTAAGGCGTGCGGCGCATGCTTCAAGATGGGCTGCCCCGCGATGACGCGCGGAAAAGAAACAGCGCCGGGCCGTTTCCAGATGAAGATCGACCCGTCGCTCTGCGCCGGCTGCAAACAGTGCCAGCAGGTGTGCAAGTTCGGCGCCATCACCCGCGTGCGCTAGCTCCGCCCGGAGTCGATGAGCGATTAGATTTTCGCAAGGACATCCGGGATATTGGACTTGTCCATCGACGAGAAGGCGAAGCACTTCTTGCCGAGGTGGTTGAATGACGCGCCGACGTGGATCAACGCCGATTTGTCAATGATGAGGAAACGGTCATGGAACTTCGTCGATTCCTTGACCGTGAGCGAATTGGCGTACTGCGCGTTGAAGCGCGCCACGTCCACGGCATGGAGCAGGTCCTTGCGCCTGTTCTTCACCACCAGAACCGACACGCCCGGACGCTTCTGCGCAATAAGCGGCAGCACAGAGTCGTCGAAGTACGGATCGATCACAATCAGTTCCGACTTCGCCATCAGCACGAACTTCTTCATCTGATCAAATGCGTCATATATCTGCCCGTCATAGAACACCTTCTGCGGCGGGAAGCGTTTGTCCTGCATGGCGTCGAGGATGAGCTTGAATCGCTCCTCGTTACGAATCTGGTTGGATTCGTTTCGTGCCTGATCTGCAGCCTGCCGCCGGTCTAATGCCTCGATTCGCTCAAGGAGCGGTGCAATGGAAGCAAGAGTTTTACGCATCGCGACGAAAGCATTGGTAATCCTTATACTGACAAGTGCAGCGATTTCGCTCTTCAACACACTTGCAAGCATAATGATTCCATGTTCTGTAAAGACGTTCGGACGATACTTGATGTTGTGGCCACGTCCTTTCTTCAAGGTCGCAATTTGCGACCTTGAACGACTGATCTCATCCGAAGTTCCAGTGAGGACATCCTGAATCTCAACATCATTCAAAGGAAACATGAAATTGGCGGGAAAACGAATACTGTTGCGCTTCACTTGCTCGTTCAATCTTTTTGTCGGCACCCCATACAGCTCCGCAAGATCGCGGTCAAGCATCACTTGCACGCCGCGAATGGTGAAAATCCGCGACCTGATTGAATCGTCCTCCAGAGTGGATACGATCACATTTTCTTTTTGTTCCATCGTTCATCCTTTCCCGGCTTGTGCCGATGCGGATAGAATACCAAATCGGCGCGGGAAAGTTGTTATGAAACGGTATAAGAGTTGTCTATTTTTTGTCTAATTTTTGTATCAGTTTTGTATTGGCATTACCCGCATCACCAGCGGCCGCGCTTGTCGCTACCATTCGGGGGGCACCCTTGCCGCTTCCCATGGTGGGGCGAGCCGTCCTCGGCGAGCCGCGCCACCCAGCCCACCGCCGCCTCAAGAGGCAAAGTGTTTCACGACTTGATAGAGTAGGATGAGCCCAAAGATAACGCCCACGCATCCTCCGATCCCGTCAACGCATCCGCCAATGCCCTCTTCTATGTCGCTCTGCGCATTCCCGCTGTCATTTCGCCTTCTTCTGCGACGAGGAGGCGGTTCGGGGGTGAATCTGTCATCCCCCCAATCGGATCCTTCATCTTCGTCGCCGTAGTCCTCTTCACCGTCATAGTCCTCATCGTCATCGTATGAATACGAGTCGTGCCTGTGGCGGTCGAGCTGCTGGAACGTACCGTAGTCGTTGCCGTGTCCAGTGCCAAGCACGTCGTTCCTCACGTAGCCGCTGCCGTGTCTGCCCCACCCCTCGAAGTTCGCCCCGAACTCCCGTCCCGTGGGGATGTTGCACATGTCCGTCACGCGTCCGTCGGAGTTGATGTGTCCCCGTGGGATGTTGCAGTCGTCGTAGATCGTGCCGTTTTTCACACGGCCGATGAACCGGTGGTGGGCATCATAGATGCGGCCGTCGTCATCCATGCTGCCCTTGTATTTGTGGTCGCTTCCGTAAATGTACCGTTCAGCCATGGTTTTCCCTTTCACCTTGCTCCTCTGGGAGATAGCAACTGATCCCCTCCAATATGCGGTTCGAAAACCGCTCCGCCGCGCTGAGCTGTGGCTTCTTCCATGCCTCACGCCGCTCCGCCCGACGCGCCTCCCGCATCGCGAGAGATATTTTAAGCAGCCCTTCTTTCGTCTTTGAATCCATCTTCGTTTCCTTTTTCTTCTCAAGCGTCTCAGAAAGGAAGCTCCCTCTCAATCGATTGGCCGCCCATCCTGCGATCAAGACGAGCGGCCTTCTGGAACATGTTTCCCTTGCGGGCACATCGCCTCTCGGCTACCACCGTGGTGTTCCACTCGGTTGGCGGATGCGCTTCCGCGCATCTCTCCTGATGTCTTGACTGCCGATAGTTTAGCAAAACCCCGGACGGGTTGCAAGAGGGCGCGATTAGATTTTGCCATTCCGGGGGTTCGGGGGCAGAGCCCCTAAGGAATTTTGATCTTCCGGGGGTTCGGGGGCAGAGCCCCTAAGGGATTTTGATCTTCCGGGGGTTCGGGGGCAGAGCCCCTAAGGAATTTTGATCTTCCGGGGGTTCGGGGGCAGAGCCCCCGTATCTTTGATATAATAAACTGAACCTCCAGAAATTCGGCCGCAAATTCTTCTTCATCACCCTCTGCGTGGAAGGAAGGGCGAAGGTGCTTTCGCGCATCAATCCCGATGCCACGGTCACCTTGCTTGCGGTAGGTGAAGCGGTTTGGGCGGTATGGCGGGAAACCCACAGCCGCAATCCAGCACTCACTGCATCCAATTTCATCATCATGCCGGATCATATCCATCTTCTGCTCATCGTAAATTATGATATCGATCCCAATTTCGATGTGATCGGGTGGATCAAGGATTTCCAGAGGCGGAGCGAGTTGCGGGCAGCCATTCCCAATGATACGGGGCTGCCGCCCCGAACCCTGCAATGGGGGCTCGGGGGCGTGCCCCCGTTTCATTGGGAGCGCCGCTTCTGGCTCGTACTTTCCTTTTCCTCCCGTCAACTGAAGACCATCCGCCGCTATATCAAGCTTAATCCAGCGCGCGCTCTCTGGAAGGCCCGCCATCCCAATCGTTTCACGCGCCTCGCCAACATCCGCCATCCCATCCTCGACACCTCGCGACAATGGGATGCCGTGGGCAATCCGCTTTTGCTCTCCTCGCCCTTTCTCTTCCACGTGCGCCTCACGCGCAAGATGAGCCTTGAAGAGCATAAGCCCGCGATCGATGAAATCATAGAAAAGGCTCGGCACGGCATGATTCCCGTTTCAGGCTTCCTTTCGCCCGGCGAGAAGGAAGTGCTTCGCCGCCTCAAGGAAGAGCCCCGTGCCCGTTTCATCAAGATGCGCCCGTGCGCCTTGCCGCCCAGCTACGATCCTTCTGCCGAGGATTCGCGCGAGCTGGCTGCTGATCGGATGCTCATCCTGAGCGGCTTTCCGCAGTCGGTTGCCGATGCCGGAGCAATCTTTCGGCAGAATTGCCTCGCCATGAATGATATGGCCGCGGCGATTTGCGAGCGGGCCAATGC
This sequence comes from uncultured bacterium, assembly GCA_902802945.1. Classification (GTDB taxonomy): domain Bacteria; phylum Verrucomicrobiota; class Kiritimatiellia; order RFP12; family UBA1067; genus RUG572. Next base: position 23,541 of record CADCOC010000074.1, read on the forward strand.
CAATGACGACGGGGGCTCTGGCGCCCCCGAACCCCGCCCAAGGTAGGCTTTCTCCTCTCGGGGCTCTGGCGCCCCCGAATAATCTGGGGGTTCGGGGGCTTGCCCCCGTATCATTGGGGGCTCGGGGGCTATCACCCCATCCTCTTTCCAAGATGAATCGCTATCGCCGTTGGCCAGAAGCCCTCGGGCACGTTGAACGGGTCGCATTCGTTGTCGTCGGCGTCAAGAAGCACGACCTTCTCAACCTCCCACTTCATCTGCGGGGCGTTCTTCACGTAGCCACGATTGAAGCGGATGGTCTTGATCCCAATCGTGCGCTTCAGGTTGTACTCCGTGAAGTCGCGGTACTCGACCGTCTTCTTCCCCGAATCAATCTCATCGTAGAACTCGCCCTTCAACACCAGATAGCCATCTGGCGTCTTCGATTTCAACCGCCCTTCCTTGATGCCATCGATAAGCTCCTGCATCTCGAACGCCTCTTCATCATCGTCCCATTCTCTCCAGTTCCTAAGGATGAACCGACTTTCCGGATCAGTCTCCTTCTGTTCAAGCACAATCGGATGGTTGAACACGGCGAGATAGCACCAATTGCCTTCCGGCGGTACGATATTACAGTAATCGCCCAGCTCCCCCAGGGCGAGATTCTTGCCCTCCGGCAGCAGCCCAAGGGCATGGAACAGCTCGTTGCAGGTCTTCACGGCGATCTGCTCGTCAACTGCAAGCGGTATTTCAAGGAAGTATGAAAAAGGATTATCGGCGTCGCCGGAGAGTTCGACGCCTTCGACGCCGTTTCTGCCCGCGACTTCGCAGACTATCCTATAGATTTGCTTATGGTCTTCATCGGTCAGGTTTCTCATTGCTCGTCTCCTCATTTCGCGTTCGCAAAATAATACTATCAAAACCTACCTGCTTGTGAAAGGAGAAATTATCATCCAAAACTTTTCATCGCCTGTTCCAAGGTGAGGGAGCTGTTGATGGCGTTGTCCGGCACAAGCAGATACCGCCATGGTTTCGATTCAGGAGAGCACTCATTCGCGTAATGGCACCACTTGAGCGCCGCTTCTTTCTTCGCCTGGACGATTGCGTCGTCAACCTTGTCCGTCGCCTTCACCTCGCAAAGCAGTTTATCCGCCGTCGTCTCCACCACGAAGTCTGGCGTGTATTCGTTCGGACCGTACCAGAGGCGTAGGTTGCTCAGCGTCGGCTTGAACCACTTTTGCACAGCCGCCTCACGCTCCAGCATCACTGCGAACTCCCTTTCAGGATCGCTATCGAATTTCTGGAGAGAGAAGAGGCACTTGGCGAAGCCGTTGAAAACCATGTTGCGAATCTGCGATTTCTCGCCGTCGGCAAGCGGCACGTCGAACGGTCGCGGATTTTCATCTGCGCCCATGGTCAGTGTGTTGGCCTTGAGCTGCAGCGGCCCAGACGAAACGACCACTCGATCCTCGCTCGAATCATACACGGCGTGTTCCAGTATCTGACGCCTCACGCTCTCCGCCAGAGACCGCCTGTTGTTTCTCATGCAGTTCAACATCTCATCCGCCGGCAGTTTCCCCACAAGGTGCCGAATGCACGAGTCGCAAAGGCCGCCGATCAGCTCCAGGTTGGCATCGTAGTCGATGTCGTTGAACGCCGCCACGTCGGCGACAAGATCGCCGATGTATCGCTCAACGTCCGCGTCCGTCAGTTCGGCAACGCCGCTCTGCCCCTTCACGTCGCGCACACGCCGGTCCGCCACGAAGTCATAGACGAGCCGGTCGTCGCGCAAGGCGTAGTTCACCTTTTCGTGGTCAAGGGTGAATGAGGTAATCCGCATCGTGGTCGCACCGGGAGATATGGTGATGTGCGGGATTTCGATCATCGAATCCGAGATAAGGCGAAGCGCCGAGGCGACGGCGTCCGAAACATCCGCGTCATCGCGGCGGTCGCGGGGCGACCGCCCTACCATTTCCGCAATCTGCGCTTGCACTTCCGCACTCGATAAATCAATGCCTTGGGACGACGTATCGCTCGCAACGAGCTCGCCGATGGCTTTGATGGCTTCATCAGTTGCGGCGGGCAGAGGCCTGCCCGCCATACCATCGCCCGGTAGGGCGGTCGCCCCGCGACCGCCGCCCGACGCCACCACCCTTGGTGCATCCGTTACCACCCTCTTCGGTGCGGACGGTACCTCGCGCTCGCGGATCATGATCTGCTTCTTGCGCGCCGCCTGGATGATCTCGTCGAACTTGTCGTGCGAGACGATGGAGAGCGTGTCGATCTCCATCACGCCCGTCCGCTTGCCGTAGGGGAGACGCAGCCCGCGCCCGATCGTCTGCTCCACGAGGTTCGGCGAGTTCGCCGCCCTGAGCGGCACGATGGTGTAGAGGTTCGTGACGTCCCAGCCCTCGCTGAGCATGTTCACGTGGATGACGATCTCGATCTTGTTGCCGGGTCTCTCGATATCCAGCAGCTGCGCAATCGCCTCGGCGTTCTCGCCGCGCGATTTGTAATCGACCTTGATTACCTTGTCCGCGTACTTGCCCCCGTGGAAGCCGTCGCTTTTGATATATGCCTCGATCTCGCCCGCATACACCGTATCGGGCGCGACCACCAGCACGAATGGCTTGATCTTCTCCACGCCGTTCTTGAAGGCATATTCCGCAAGCGCCGTTTTCGTGGCCTCATGCACAAGCATGGCGTCAACCAGTTTCTGGTGGTCAAGGTCGTCTGCGCGGTTCACGTAGTCGTCGTTGCGGAAATTCTGCCGCCGCACGACGGCCGGTTCCTTCACGAAACCGTCTGCCATGGCCTTGGCAAGGCCGTATTCGCAAAGGATATCACGAAACGGCTTTCCGCCTGCTCGAGGCGTGGCCGTCATCTCAATTCCGAGGACGGGCTGAAGTTCGCTGATGGTCGCGCAACCGGCGTCGGCCCGGTAATGGTGCGCCTCGTCCATCAGCACAACCAAGTCTTCGCGGCTCTTGAGGTAGTCGAAGTAGCTCTGCCCGATGCGCTCGTTCAGACGGCGGATCTTCGCCACGTCCTTCAATGCCTCGTCGTGAGTATCATTCTTGGTGCCGCTTTCGGTGAGCAGTTGGATGTTGAATACGTTGATGGCGATGGAGTGTCCGAGGAGGTCACGCTCGTCCAGCATACCCGCACCGCTCTGATAGGTATCGCCCGTCACGACAATGGGCTTCTTCGTGGCGAAGCACTCCAACCCCTTGAACACATATTTCTTCGTGCCTTCCGTGAAGTCGGCGATCAGTTTCTCGTAGATCGTCTTGCCGGGCGCGATCACCACGAAATTGCGCAAGCACTTCACGCGATAGAGATAGGCGATGATCGCGCCCATGAGACGCGTCTTGCCCACGCCCGTCGCGAGCGCAAAACAGAACGAAAGGAAACTCCAGTCGAACTCCGCCGCCGACGGAAGGTTGACTTCTGGATATTGCGCCTGCGGAAAGATTGCGCGCACGGCGGCAAGCTGCGCCTCCAGCGCGGCCTCGTCTGCGCCCTTCTTCAGCCCCGCCGCCTCAATCGCCGCCGCGAGCCGCTTGAGCGATTCCGCCTGCGGTGCCCGCAGGCTCAGCCGCTTGCAGATGTCATCCAGCACTGCATCTTTTTCTTCAAGCATTTCTTTTACCTTTCTGGTTCTGACAACAACCGGGGGCTTGGCGCCCCCGAACCCCGCCCGTGGCTTAATCGAAGAGTTCTCCCTGCTCCAGCTCCGGCGCGGCCATCGGCAGGTTCTTCACGTTGAGGCTATAGTCGTCGTGGCCGTATTCGCATTTGTCGAGCACCGCCTTCGGAATCTTCTTCACCGTGAGGTTCGGAAAACGCATCCCGCCCGGTAGGGCGCGATCACCGAGCGCGCCACCCGGTAGGGCGGTCGCCCCGCGACCGCCGCAATTCTCAAATCCCTTGCAGCAGATCAGCAACGTGCGCTCCGACCCCACAAGCTCGCTCAACGCCCGTAGATGCTCCGCCTTGAGGTAGTTGGTGGTTACGTAGATGTAGTCGCGTTCCGTTGATTTGCCGTGGATGAAGTATTCGCTTTCGCTCGGCGCGTAGGTGAACCCCTCCAGCTTACACACCGCCTCGGCAAGTTTCTCCGCGTCGTATTCGGGATTGATGATCATCTGCCCCCATTTATCCTTCTTGATGAGCGTGGGCGCAAGCTCGTAGAAACGATACCCGCCGCCGCCCTTCCAGTCAACGGCCTTCGTGATTCCACCCGCGTCGGTGCCGTCGATCACCTTGTCGAGCCGCACCTTGCAGTGCGTGTAACAGTGGTCGCCGAGTTCAACGCCGATCCATCGCCGCCCCATCTTATGCGCAACCGCCGCCGTCGTGCCAGAACCGAGGAAGGAATCAAGCACCAAGTCGCCAGGGTTGGTGGCCATCTCTAAAATATGCCGTATAAGTTGTTCTGGCTTTTTCCCATTCGGGAATTCGACGGAACCTTCCTTCGTCAGATTTTTCATCCAAGCCGTCATGTCCCAATACGTTCCCATTGCATCTTTCTTATACAACTCACCATCAACAACCTCTGACGTATCTTTCAACCAAACAAATAAACGGCATTTCTCACCTTTATAGAACTGTTCATAGACACGGCCTTTATTACGTCCTGTTTTAGGCACATACTCAATTGAAACTATCTCATCTTCAATCTTTTCCTCTGCTCGATAATCCATAATGCGTGTGCGAATTGAACTCTGTGCATTTGTTGTTTGGAAAATCAAAACCCCATACTTTTTATATGCCTCCTTTTCGGATATCTTATCTCGTTCTGCAACTTGTTTAATTGACATCACTTTCGGTTCTTTCCTAATGAATACTTTTATTTCATTTCCCTCTCCATCAATTGTAGAGCCGTGATATATCTTCTCCCCCGCATCGATCAGAACCGATGTGTATTTCCAGCTCACACCTTCACTCAAATATTGTTGAATGAGCGTGGCCATCTCAGTATAAACATACTGCGGTCTAAATTGTGAAATAGAAGTGTAATCTTTTGCGTAAATCAGGATGTACTCACAAGTCTTTTTCAATCTCTTGTCTTCCCCACCTCCTGAAGCTCCGGCGATGTTTTTCATGTTAACAGACAACATATTCACAAAATTTTCTCGACCAAATGTCTCATCACAGACAACCTTAAGATAAGCCTGTTCTTCATCATCAATATGAATCCATATAGAACCTTCACTTGAAAGTAATGATTTTAACAAGGCCAGCCGTTCCCTCATCAACCCCAACCAAATGGAATGTTCAAGACCGTCGTCGTAATGCTCGAATGCGTTGCCGGTGTTGTAGGGCGGATCGATGTAGATGCACTTCACCTTGCCGGTGAATTGCTGCTCAAGCGCCTTGAGGGCGAGGAGGTTGTCGCCGTGGATGAGCATGTTGTCAAAGATATCTTTGCCATCGCGGCGGCGCGTGGCGGCATGGTGGGATTTCGCAGTATCCTCCACCAGAACGCGCGGCTCAAGGCGCGGTCGCTTATCCTTGCCGATCCAGGTGAGTTCAAGCTTTTGCTTCTGTTGCTGCATGGTTAATTCCTTTCGATTCTTTTCGGCGCGCTCGGCGAGCGCGCCCTACCGCTGCCATCCGGCGCGCTCGGCGAGCGCGCCCTACCGCTGCCATCCGGCGCGCTCGGTGATTTTGTATAGCATATTCTTGACGATGCAAGTACGATTCTGATATACTGTGCGGTGCAAAGGAGAATCAGAATTATGGCACAGGTTAACTTCAGAATCGACGACGAAACCAAGCGGCAGGCCGAAGAGCTCTTCGGCCAAATGGGGTTCACCATGTCCTCGGCGATCATGGTGTTCATCAAGCAGTCCATCAACGAGCGGGGCATCCCGTTCAAGGTCTGTGTCCCCACCACTCTTACCGAGACGGAACTTCTCCGCCGCATTGATGACGTGAAACATGGCCGCAACTGCCATGTGCATACCGATGAGGAGATGAATCGCCTGATTGCCGAGGCGGAGAAAAGCCAATGCTCCCAAAAGCGCGCCAAGGCAAAGCGCCGCCAGCCGGGCAGAACCGCTCGCCGGAGGCTGTCGGCATGAAGAAGGTCTGGCATGACAAAGCCTGGGATCAATTCTGCGGTATTCTTCAAAGCAATGCGCGGATGGCAAAGCGCATCCAGACCCTTTTGCAAAGCATCGACCGCAACGGCTATAGCTGCATTGGCAAACCAGAACCGCTCAAGGGGAATCTGGTCGGCAAATGGAGCGTCCGGATAGACGAGATGAATCGCTTGATCTTCGCGATTGTAGGCGATTCTCTTGAAATCTATTCCTGCGCGGGGCATTACGAATAGACCTCAGTTGTGGTAATGGTAGGTCATCGGGTGCTGGCTTACCAAGGTGATGTCGTTTACGTTCAGCACCTCGGGCGTCATCAGTCCGTTGAGCGTAGCGGCGTCCGCATCGTTCGGCGCGAAGAAATCGCGGAACTTCGGCTGTTCGCAAACCACCATCTCCAGAAGTTCCTTTGTGGCGATTGGCTTGTTCTCGCGCTGGAGGATCGTGATTACCGCCTGCAGCAATTCGTTTTCTAGCCGATTCTCATCGTCTTCCGCCCAGCCGTTGATGCAGTAGGCGTTGCGCTTTTCCATCTTGTGGTATTTGAATCCGTCAAGCGGATTGTTGATGTGCTGGGCGAAGAAGTTTTCATTGCAGCGTAGGCCGAGGCGTTCCAGCATCTTGCAGAGCAGTTCCTTCCGTTGCATCGGGAAGTTGTGCTCCTTAAGGATATCCTCAACGTTCTGGCAGAACACGCGTGGCGTCACAGACCGCACGAAATCGAGATTGTCGTCCACGCATACCGTGAAGAAGCCGTCAGGCGCGTGCTCTGGCCAGTAGAAAGAGATGTTCACGCATGGTGCGCCGAGGCAATCCACTCCTACTGGACGAACCAGGTACAACTGGAGAGTGGGACGTTGATGGTGTGCGCTCTTGTGAACACGAGCCATGTATTCTCCCGAGGACCTGTTGCGGAATCCGCGCAAGCTCACGTTCTTGACCGGATCTGTCACGTCGTCGAAACGCGCATGGATTGCCTCTGGCACCGGATCGGCACCATCTTTCTCCTCAAGTTCCTGAACCAGAAGCGCAACCCTGTCCGCGATGGATGCGTCTTCTTCGCCCTTTGGCAGGGAGTCGTCGTAATGCTTCGACAAGGTACCATTATTCTGATGGCGTTTGTTCTCAAGTACTTCTGCAACCTGTCCCTGAAATTTGTCCAAAGTTTCCACGTCTTCGCGATTTATGACTTCTGCACGAATCATGGCATAGAACGACACGTGCAATCGGGCAGATGAAGTGCGAATGACATCTTTGCCTGCAAGAACACCTTGAGGCGCACCAACGCTTACGTCGTGTCCACCGATATTCAAAGATTCTTTTACATTCTTGGGATTGCCTATCACCACGTCCCAGTTTATGGAATCGCTGCCGGCTATGTCGCGCAGGATTCCTTTCAGTATCTTGCGAGAGCTATCGGGGTAATACGGAAGAAGTCTCTCAAGGAAGGCATACATGGCATTGCGGTCGATGTTCTCCCATAGCGGAGTGGCTGCGTATGGATATTCTCCGGCATGGTTGCCTTGTACGCGTTCCTTCTGCGTGCCAAGTTTTGCAATGAACGACGCACAGGCGTCAAATGCACGCTGGCGTTTTTCAGCGGAGGCGTAGAAGTCGTCGATGGAGCCGATTGTGCCTATATCAGCATCAAGTGCGCGGCGGGCATGCGCACGGCCCGAAAGCCCGCGTCCCCAGCAGTATATCTGCTGATAGTGGGAAGGATCGGAAGGCGAGAACTTCTGCTTGAAGTTGTCGGCAATAGATTCGTGCATGCGCATCTCGAGCATCGCGATGCGCTTCATCTCACCCAGTGCAGCAAAGTTCATCCACACGCGCGGCAGAAGCTCGTAACCGGGGCGGTAGCCGAACCAACGCCCCATCTGCGTGAGCGTGTCCACGCATGTGCTGCTGCGCACGCGGTCGAAGTAGCTCACGGTCAAGCCGGGAAGCGTGAGGCCGCGCCCGATGGTGTTGCCGCCGCTCACGATCCAGAGGTGGTCGTCCGTAAGCTCCATCGTGCCCGGCTCCTGGTTGTAGAGCGCCTGTTCCTCTTTCCCAATCGGCGTGCTATTTATGACGATGGGATGGACGTACTGCTGCCATCCTTCGAGGAAGTGGTTGAGATTCGCCGCCACGTCCTCCCATGTCGGATAGTCAAATACTCCTTCTCCGTAGTTCTGCGCCGGATCAGCATTTTCATTGAACAGCTCGTTGAAATTCTCCAGCGTGAACTGCTGCGTCTGCTCGTTCCACACATCATGGCAGAATTCCGCAAAGGCAGCACGCGCCTCAGGCGTCTCGCAATGCGCGACGATGAAGCCGTGTGGCACTTTATGCTCGTCCTCGTATAGCAGTAGGTCTTTCGTGGCGGAGTGGACGGTGCGGACATGATGCACGTTTATGATCATCGTCGTCCAGCGGTTGTCGCGTTTTTCGCGCTTTGCCACATCGGTTATCTTGCTGCGCATGAAGCGCCGAACGGCGGCAGTGCAGAACGCCCAGGCAATTGCCGTCTTCAGGCTCCTCCATTCGGTGGTGGTGTTCTTGTACGTGCAGTTGAGATCAAGATCTGCATTGACTGCCCCGCTCTGGCGTAGCGGCGTGAGGATGTTTGCGTTTTCCTGGTCCGTGATCGGGCAGATGATCGGCATACGCGGCTCGACGGATGCGATGTCGTGCCCGAATATCGCTTCGACGCCAAAGTATTGCGGCACCATTTCAAGCGATTGGATGAAGTCGGCGTAGATAGGCGTGTGCGTAGGCCCTTCGTTCAGGATATTCGCGTATGGCGTGGCCGTGTATGCGATGTATGCGCACTTAGCGAAAGGATAGGCGTATGAACCGGTTTCCGGGTTTGGGCCAACCACTTCGCAGACTGCGGAATTGATGGAACTTCTCTCTCTTGCAATATCCAAGATGGAGTTAAGAAGCAGCACGAAAGCGCCACAGGAGTTATCGCTGTCGCCCAGTGCCTTGCTGTAGAAAGCCGTGATGAGATTTTGCACGGGCGGATCGGTGAATTCATCCATGCCTAGCAGTTTTCGGTACGCGGCACTGTTAACGATCTCGTCACGCTTGTTCTTTTTGCTCAGGTTGCCTTTCAGCAAATCGTTGATTTCGCCGAAAGCCATTGCCTCAGGCGTCTTCGCGCCGATGTCCGGCCAGTCGCGTCCGCCAAGCGATTCGAACCAATCGGCCAGTTCCTCGAAACCGGGAGTGGAGCGGATGGCTTCAATGCGTTCGCCTATTTCCTCGTCGCCAAGATTGCCGGGGCCACCGGCGTTGGAATCGGGCGTGGCGTTGTCGGCCTCGTCGTCGATGATCATCACGCGCATGGACTTGATCGGCTGGTTCGCGATCTCGAGCCACTTCTTGATGCGGTTGAGGCTGTTGACCTCCTTCATGGCCACGCCCCAGTAGAGATAGTCGCCGTTCAGCTCCGCGCCTGCGAAGTCATTGGATGCCTGTGCGGAAAGGAAGTCGAGTTCATGGACGAACTGGTGGTTGTTCGCGCCCACGTTCGCGAACTCGTCAACGATGCGGTTCTTGGTCTGGAGCGCGAGCGATTTGATCGCGCTCGTCAGCACGATGATCACGTTCCAGCCCTCGTCCGCAGCCTTCAGCATGAGGCCGATGTAGTTGCGCGTCTTTCCGGACTGCACCCGCCCGACTACAAGCCCGTTTGCGTGCGGGGACGACGACAAGGCCCGCCCGGCCAGCACTTCGTTCAGCCGATCCGTCGTCGCGGTGACGGCAGCCGGGGTGCGGACGTCATCTGGAATTGTTGCAAGGTACTTCGGGAAATACGGATCGTGCAGGATCGGTGGTGGAGGCGGGGGTGGAGGCGTCAACTTCACCTTGTCAAACGGCACGCCGCCGTAAATCTGATCGAGGATGTCAAGAAAATCGGCTTGTGGCAGATCGATGTCGCTCAACGGCATCAGCGTGTTGGCTGCGCCATACATCATGTTCCACAAGTTGACGGAGCCCGACAAGTCGATCTTGCCCGGCAACAAATCGTGGTAGTCACCGCCTGCGGTCAGTTCCTCCTTTGTGACACCGCCAAACTGCGCACGGCTGGCATAATATGCCAGCGACGTTACATCTGTTGCCATCCTCGATTCTCCTTGGCGCCCTCATCGCCGTCGGAGAAGTTCCGTGCATAAGAACAGGGCGTACCTGTTGCTCCCTATACACCGACAGAAGCCCTACCACAGGCCAACACAATGCACAGGGCAGAGTACGCCCTGTGAAGGGTGCACTACCCAGTGCCGTTTGTGTTGACGTTTTGAACGTTTGTCTTGACGTCTAGAAATGAGTGGTAGTATTTCTGTCGAACGGCTTACCCACCTCAGCCATCGACGGGATTTCTCCCCCGCCTACATGCTGAAGTTTGGCTGATCTCGGTTTTTCAACCGATTTCAACGGCGGGAATTATACCAAAACCCCGCCCCGCCGTGCTGGAAAAAGTTGGAGAAAAACTTTTGAGACCCGGTCAATGTCCAATGTCCAAAGTCCTAATCCTTTGTCATTCGTCCTTTGTCTGCTGTCCTCAACAAACGGTCGTCACTCCGTATGCAGGGAACCGATGATCCCCCGTTACAACGGGAAGTCCGTTGGCCAATGCCAAGAAGAAACCGTAGTTAGTGAGACCTTGGAGGCGTCGGCCGTCGTGAGGTCAAAGATCGAGGGATCGGCTACCGACGATGTGAAGGTGCCCGCTTTTCCCTCCTTGGTCTCTATTCCTTTATTGCAAGTAGAAATTACCTTGTCATCTCGATCATTTGCGCCACCGGGGTGACGTAGAGGTCCATGTGCCCGTCGGCGTTGTTCGCCGTGCAGACCACATACTGGCCCTGCATCACGAAATGCGGGTGCGGATCGGGATGCATCTTGCTCTGGTTGTCCTGCGGCATGAGCGGCGGACGCGTGGAATAGAGCCACACGTGCTTGCCCGTCTCGCGGTTCCAGAACCCGACGCGCCATTTGCAGCCGCGCCACCAGGCCTCCGGTGCGTCGTCGCAGATGACGTACTTCTTGTCGGGCGAGACGTTGTTATGCCGCGCGCCGCTGATTCCGCACCAACGCTCCTGCTTGCCCGTAGCGAGGTCATGGTGGTACACGTAGTCTCCGGGCCGTCCGCACCAGCTGAAGCCTTTTCCGTCGTCATCCCAGATTTCGTGCGAGGCGAAGTTGCGGTCCTTCGCGGGGATCATTTCCCGCCACCCCTTTTTCATCAGCCACATACGCGGATACCAGCCGGTTTTCTTCCGGTATTCCTGGCCGTCCTTCTCCCAACACGCCTCCCAGGCGCACATCGCAAGCGTGTCGTCCGCCGGGTTGACCTGCCCGTGGTTGCAGCAGAACGGCGTCTCGCCCCACTTGTCGAAATCTCCCGTCGCGAGGTCGAGCATTCCCTGCACCCAGCGGCGCTCTCCCTTCGCGTTGACGAGCGACGTATCGAGGAACGCGCGCTTCCTGTCCTTCGTGAGCGTAAGGTGCGTGTAGTAGCGCTCGGCCTTGTACTCGCCGTCGTCAAGCCCCTTCGGAAGGCCGCACAGCTTGACGGCCTTCGACGGCTCGGCGAGGTCGCAGCGGAAGAACCCGCCGAGTTTCGGGCTTCCGAACACGATGTAGTTCTCCTTGCACTCGATGAAGGGATCACCCACGAACGGCGTGCGGCTCTCGATATTCTCGCGGCTGATCTTCTCCGCCCGGGCAACGGGCTTCACCGTGTCGTTGAGAAGGTCGGCCACCATCAGGATCTTCGGACTGCGCTTCGGCTTTTTCTCGTTGCCGACCGTGTAGTTGAAGAGCAGGAAGCGCCCGTCCTCTGTCATTGACTTCGTGATGAAGTAGAGCGACTGGCGGTTGTCGTCCGGCGCACCGTAGACGAGCGCGAACGAGACGACGCCGCTTTCGGGATCGACGCGCGTCTCGAAGAGCTTGGACGTGCCGGGCGTCTTGATGCCCTTCACCGCACCCGCGCCGTCCGCGAGGAGCGTCGAGGCGATCCAGAGCATCGGCGCCTGCGCATGGGGGTCGCCGTTCACCTGGTGCCGCTTGAAGTAGTAGTCGAGGTTGTTGCGCTTGCCCGTGCCCTCGCACGTACCCGCCACGTTACCCCACTTGTCCATGCGCTCACAGAGTGCGTCGTAGGCGTCCCGAGCTGCGGGACCGTACTTCGCGCCGTCAAGCCAGCCGCGCCGAATGCCCACGAGGTACGCGTACGTGAACATCGCCGTGCAGGAGGACTCGCCCCAGTTGCGCGGGTCGTCGGGCCTGTCAATGAGCTGGCTCCAGAGACCATCCCTGCGCTGGTACTTGAGGAGCGTCTCCATCATCAATTTGTAGCCGTCCATGATGCGCGCGCGGTGCGGACTATCCTCAGGAAGCTGGTCAAGGAGAAGCGCCATCCCCGCCGCCATCCAACCGTCGCCGCGTCCCCACACGAACGGCACGTCCGGCGCGTGGTAGAAAAGCCCCTTCGCGGGACCGTCCTTGAGCTGGAGCTTGTCGAGGTAGAAGATCATCTCCGCCGCCGCGCGCTCGATGTACTTGCGGTCACCCGTCGCGCGATACGCCTGGCTCTGGAGCGCCGTGATCATGTACATGTCGTCAATCCACAGACGCGTCTGCACGGAAAGACCCTTCGCGTAGTACTCGCGCTGGACATCCGGCGGCGCGCTCTCGCGCTCCTTAAAACTCGCCTCACACGGTTCGCACCACTGCGTATCCGCATACATCAGCCCCATGTCGAGATATGTTTTCGGCGGCGTTTTACTAGGTAGGGCGGTTTCGATGAAACCGCCGCTCGGTAGGGTCACGCGTCCCGCGTGACCATCTCGTTCCGCGATGTAGATCTCCAACGGCAGCGAGCCGAAGATCGCGTCGTCGACGTGGCGCGGACGCGAACACACCTTGTGCTTCTCGCCGCCGGGCAGGAAGTCGTCGAACAACCTCACCAGCCTTGTCACGCGGTACTCGTCGTCCGTCAGGCGCGCACACGCAATCGCGTTCATCCAGAGCGACACGACGGAATACTGCACGATGCGGTTCCAGCCGTATCCCTTGTTGCCATAGTATCCGGCGGGCTTGTAGTTTTCGGGGCGCGTCGTGAGGAACTGGTCCGTCACGCGCCGAGAAATCGTCGCGGGGTCAGTCCCCGCCGGGAGATTGGTGAACCATTTAGAAAGTTCGCCGTCCGCGCATGCGGACAGCACCGCAGCAAAAGTCGCTGCTCCGGCGACAAGAACTTTGCAAGTCATTTTATTTTCCCTTCACTACCGACAATACTAGTTTTATGAAAAAGGAAACCGCAATGCAAGACGAAAGGCCGTCAATCCACTTTCCATTCCCTCACACCGGCGGAGAAGCCCGGAGGAAGCTGGACGTCAAGCCGCAGGGCACGTGTCTTGACCGGTGCGAACGAAACCTCATCCCACCCGTCCTTAACGGGAGTGTGCGATTCTGCAAGCTTTTTCCATGACCCGTCGCCCTGCAGCGCGCTGAGCGTCCATGACGCAGGATAGCGGCAGTTGCCCTTTTGAGCCCTGTCGTCGAACCATACGACCGCGCTCTTTGAAAACTCAGTCTCTTCGTCGAAGTCGTATCTGATCCATTCCTTTGTCGCAAGGTGCGGCCAGAAGTCGAAGTTTCCGTTCTTCACCTCAGTGTCATTGGCCTTGGGAATATTCGACGTCATGCTTCCGCGGCTAAACGAGACGGACACCTTCGCGAACACGCCTTTGTGGAATCCCGCCTTCACGGGATCTGCGACCATCCACACCATTGCCCGCCCCTCGCCGCGGTTGAGGCGCGCGAAGTTCGGCACTGCAACCGCGCCGTTGCTCCCTTTGATCGCGAATACGCCGTCACACAGGTCGGCTTTCCAGAACGGCTGGAAGGAAACGCCTGGGTCAAGGACGAGCCTAGAAAGAGGCTGCGAGTTGTCGATCTGCTCGAAGCTGTACACGACCGGGCCGCGCTGGAACGCGACGCGTCCCCTGTTCGCCTGCACGCGCTCGTCGCACTGTATCCTCTGAACCGGCATCGGGAACTCAAGCTCCACAACATCGCCGGCCTTCCATGTGCGCGCGACACGCGCATAGCCCCTGCTGAATTCGGTATCGGCCTTCTTCCCGTTTACGGTGACGGTGAAGCGCCCTTCCACATCGGGGACTGCGGTGTAGAGCGCGCTGTCGGTTTTATCGGGTACGCGCAGCGCGAACGTGAACGCAACTGGCCTCTCCGGCGCAAGGGTGAACTTCACTTTGCCCGACCACGGGTAGTCCGTGATCTGGCGGATCGAAAGGCGCGTGCCGGCGACGTTGCCGACGCTGCCCTCGGCCGAGAGGAAATGATCGGCGTAGAGCGTCTTTCCGTCCGCGCCGAGCGAATAGGCAAGATCCTTCAGGGCAAGGAGCGTGCGCGGAATGTTGCCCACGCAGCAGGGGCATCCATGCCATGGGTAGCGCACCTTGGAACTGTCAAGCGGGTTTTGGTAATAGAAGTTGCAACCGTCCTCAGAGATTGACCCAAGGAGATTGTTGTACATCAGCCGTTCCTGGACATCCACCGGCCACGAGTCGCCGTGGCGCTTGTGCTGCTCAATCGTCCAGAAGCTCATGCCGCACGACGCGCACGACTCGCAGTATCCGTTGTTGGCGAGTTCGTAGTCGCCGGCGAACGCCTCGCCGCGCCACGACGCCCCAACGCCACCCGTGAGGTATTCCTTGCGGTTGATCGCGCTGTCGAAAAGACGGTCTGCGGCGGCGCCGAGTTCCTTGTCCCCCAGACGCGAGGCGAGGGCGGACATCGCGGTATAGAAATACGTCGCCCGAACGGCGTGTCCCGTGGCGTCCTTCATCTCCGTCGCCGGACGCTCCGCCTGGTGGTATAAAGATTGCCAACCGTAGTTCTTCCCTGCGGCCACGTGCTGGTTGCGGATGAAGTGCTGCGCGAGGCGGGCGTATTTGTCGCCCTTCCCAGCGCCATCGGATGCGTTAACTGCGTCGGCGAGACGGCAGAGCGCGTATTCGAGGCCGGGGTGTCCGTTGAGCCACGTACGCTTCGGCGCCGGACCGAAGACGGAGTCAAGGTGGTCGGCGCACTTGATCGCGGCGTCGAAGAGGCGACGGTCCTTCCCCTTCGTCATCCTCCAATGCGCCACGCCCATTTCGATGAAGTAGCCCATCACATAGAACTCGTGGTCGCCCGCTTTAGTGAAATGGGGCTTTTTGCGCAGGTCGTGGAAGGAGTGTATGTAGCCGGAAGGTTCCTGCGCGGCGAGGATTATCGGAATCCACTCTTCCATCTTCTCGCGGAGCCGACGCTGTCCCTGCGCCATCACTGAGTCGTCGCCAGGGGATATCTCAAGCGCAAGCGAGATCGCCTCCATAGTGTTGTAGACGTAGGCGTCGCTCCACGGACACCCCTTGAACTTCACGGAAGGCGTCTTGCCGGCGAGGACTTCGCCGGTGGCGACAAGGTTGAGGAGCTCCTCCCCCTTTCCGCCGGCCTCCATCTGCCGGATGCAGTGCGGAATCCACTTGCAAATCAGGCGACGGTACTGGTTGCGCCAAAAGCCGTCCACCTTCACGTCCTGCATGGCGACTGGCTTAAGCGCATCGCAACCGCCCGCCGCAGCGGAGAGATCTATGATGCTGATGGAGTGCGGCGGGAGAGACACCTTGCCGTCCTTCACCTCAAACGTCGTCTTCACCGGCACTACGCGGTTCTCCGCGCCGATGTCGTTGTAGTCGTCGGTCGAGGTGCCGGAGAGGACCGTGGCCGACACGGAGGTCGGCCACCCATTTGCAGACGCAGAGGTCTGCCACCCCGAAGAAAGCGCCAAAGCGGAGGGCGAATTACCCGAAGAAAGCGCCGAAATGTCGAACGACACCGCCTTGTCGGGCGACTTGTTGACGACCGCGAGGGCACGGCGCTTACCGTCGTCGGAGGCCGTCAGCACCGCGTCGACGGCGGGCACGACGCGCCAGCCGTCGGAGAGGTTTCCGCAATCTACGCTCACCGGGACGACGTTCGGCTGCAGGAGGTGCGTGTACATCCAGAACACGTGGTAGGTCGTGCGCTTGACGATTCCCTTGTCATGCACGAACACCGCGCCGCGCGTGTTGACGACCGGCGAGAAGCACGCCATCTTCACCGTCTCGCAGTGCCGCAGGCAGGCGTTGAGGAAGTTGGCCGTGAAGACCGCGTCGGACATGTTGTAGAGCGAGGCGATGTCGTTCTTGCGACGCGCCGCGTGGTCCATCCGCCCGTTCTTGCCCCGCGGATGGTACCAGCCGCGCATGTTCCACTCGTCGAACGCGATGCCGATCTTCCCGCCGCCGAAGCCGGCCTTCTTGAGGATGCCGATGGTCTGCACGATGGTCGCCTCGGGACGGCTCGTCTGCATCATCCACTCGAGGTACGGACGCTGGTTCGGCCCGCCGCCGTAGTAGTCGTGGATGCTCACGTAGTCGAGCAGGTAGCCGGCCGACTTGAGAAGCGGAAGCGTCCACCCCTCGTTCGGCGTCGCGGCCGCGAGGAGGTAGATCCGGCGGTCCGCGCCGCGCATCATCTTCGCGCTCTCGCGGACGAGCGGGCCCCACTGCGCAACGGTCTTCGCGCCCATTTCCCAGCCGCCCCAGTTCTCGTTCCCGACGCTCCAGTACATCACGTCGTGCGGCTTCGGGTAACCGTTTGCGATGCGCTGGCGTCCCCACTTGCCGACGTTGAGGTTGCAGTACTCCACCCAGTCGCTCATCTCCTCCTCGTTGCCGGAACCGGCGTTCGTGCAGATGTACGGCTCGCAGCCGACCTTGCGACACCACTTCACGTATTCGTCCGTGCCGAACGTGTTGGGGTCTTCCACCTCCCACGCCTTGTCCCACATCGGCTGGCGCTTGGACCCGACGCCGTACTTCCAGTGGTAAGCCGAGACGAAACAGCCGCCCGGCCAGCGCACGATCGGCACCTTGATCTCGCGCAGGGCCTCGATCACGTCCTTGCGGAAGCCGTCCTCGTCGGAGAGCGGATGCCCCGGCCAGAAAAGCCCGCCGTACACCTGACGGTCGTGGTGCTCAATGAACTGGCCGAAGATCATCGGGCTGTACTTGATCGCCTTCCCGCCCTTCACCGGCGCAATGGACGCGGGACGCCCCGACGTATCCACCGCCGCGAGCGACTCCACGACAAGTCTGCCGTCGAGCCAGGCGCGGATGCGGTCGTCCATGCATTCCACCTTCACGTCGTACCAGCGCCCCTGCTCGATCGAGCCGGGCACCTTTTTGATCGCGAACGGCGGCTGTTCGATGCCGTGTTGCGTGTTGACCCATCCGCCGAAGATGACCCACTCGCCGCCGCCCACAATCAGGTTCTTGCCCGTGGCGACGATGAAGCCTTCCTTGCCGTCGATCTTCTTCGCCTTCACCGTGAGGGTGACGTTGCGGAACTTCTGCGGAATCGACAGCGTCACCGCCTCGTGCCCGAGCCCGCCGAACGTCTGCTCGAGCGTGCCGCCGCCGCACTTCCACACGCCGCGTCCGGCGGGAAGCCAGCCCTTCACGGCATCGGGCGTCGCGAAGTCGTTGGAATAGACGACCTTCGCGTCGGCATCGACGATGCGCAGTTCCTTGAACGCGGCACGGCCCTCGTACGCACCTACGCCGAGCGCGAACTCCGCACCATGCGCAGCAGCGGTCATCGCAGCACACGCCAAAACCAAACCAATCTTCTTCATTTCTGTTCTCCTAAATTAGGAAATGTTTTTATCTTTGAGTTTGGCAGTTTAACAAAACCGCTCCGTTTCGTAAAGCACGTTTTCCCGCTCGATCCACGCCATGAGAAAATCGACGATTCCCTGCTGGCGTTCGGCGGGGATGGCAACGCCGCGCGGTACCCTCCACCACTTCGCAAGACAGTCACGACAGCAGCAGGCGCAGGCGTGCTGGGCAATGAACACGGGATGTCCGCGCATCGGCGTCTGCCTCCCGTCGTTGGGTGGATTCGCCGGGGCGAGTCGCGTACGGATGAAGTCCTCGCAATGGCGGCGGATTGTCGCCATCCCCTTCTCGGCAATATATCTCCGATCAGCCTCGGAAAGATGGAAGCGGCTTCTGAACCGTGACTTCCCGAGCCGACCAAATGCAACATCGTAGTTCTTCATGCCGCGTATGTTACCATATCCCACGCCTTGGGGCAATCTTCTTGCCTTATACTTCCCCGGCAAGAAAACCTCCCGACGCCAAGTTCATAAGCCGAGACGTAGCAATACCATGTAGACCGCAGTGCCTGCGATTATGGATAGGAGCGGGTTGCGTCGCCAGATCTGGAGTCCGACCGTAATCGCAGCCGCGATATACGGGGCAGCCGCGCGCCATTGCATGCCCGTGAACGAATAGACGATGAGGCACCCGATGATGACCGGCGAGACGAACGCCCCGAACTTCTCCACCCACGGCGGCAGCGGACCCTTCCGCGCGCCGAAGAAGAGAAACGGCAGCGCGCGGAGTCCGAAGTTGACCGCAAACCCCGCCGCGACGATGCCAAGCATATAGAGCGCGTCATTTTCCACGGCGGCAGAACCCCCTCATCTGGTCAGTGAAAATGACAAGGAACAGCGCAAGCATCGCGAACTCCATCCCATTCGTCCAGCTGCGGATGGCGTCGGGATCAACCACCATCCCGAGGAGCGCCACAACCACCGCGCCGGACGTGACGCCGACGATCCAGTAGGAGTGGTTGAGCGCGGAGAGGTATGTGCAGTAGCGGAGATGCGCCTTGGGATCCTTCAGCGGCGACGCCGCCTCCAGGGCGTAGTTCTCGTCCGTGAGCATGAGAATCAGGTAACACTTGCGAAGGAACGGCACGTCCTTCCACCGTCCGAGCATCGAGAAACCGTAGAAGGCGTAGCGAAAATTGACGGCGAGCGTCATGAGCGCGAACGCGGCGGCGGAGATGTGCGCCGCGATGTGGGGGACGCCCGCGATGCTCATCGTGCCCGTCACCCACAGCGCGCTCGAGAGGAAGGCCCAGAGCGGCGCGAGCGACACGTTCCCCTTCGCCGCAAGCAACACGCCCGCGACGAACCCCATCGTCGTGTAGCCCATCAGCACCGGGAGCGAGTCGCGCAGCGCCAGACGGAATATCCGCGCACCGGTCATGGAACCGCCTTACAGCAGCACGCCCTTCGCGGAGCCCTCGCCCTCGTCCCACCAGCTGCCCTTGGTGGTCGAGATGCGGGCGATCGCCTTCGTCGTGAGCTGGATACCGCGCGCAGTCGCGCCGCGCAGCTCCACCACCGGACGCTTCTCGCCGCCGCCCTTGTCCACGAGCTCAAGCGGCTCGAACAGCATCTGGTGGATCTTCTGTCCCTTCGCGGGCTTGAACTTCACGTAGAACTGCGCGGGACACCCCGCCTCGAAGAAGAGCAGCTTGCTCTTCTCGGGCGCGAGACGGTAGTCCTTGTTGTTGATCATGCCGCCGAACGTGAAGCGCTTGATGTAGGAGAAGCCGTACAGCGGTTCCTCGTACACACACACGAACTCCTTCTCGCGGTCCTTCTCCGGGTTGAACACGAAAACCTCGAGGAGGTCCTTGTCCACGAAGATGCGGTCTTGCGGCGCAGACATCTTGTAGCGGCCGTCCTTCCACACGAACACGAGCTTGTCGAGCGAGGAGCACTTGAAGAGCTCGTCGCCCGTCTTGAGCCCGGCGCCCACGAAGTGCGCCTCCTTGTCGTAGCGGATCGTGAGCTCGCTCGAGGTGAGCTTGCGCACGTCGGCCTGCTTGAACGGGCCTGCCGACACCTGCGTGCAGCGCGGATAGGTCTTCTGGTACGCCTTCACGAGGCCCTTGAGGTACTTCACCACGAACGCGCGCAGATGCACGAGGTTGTCGTTCACCTGCTTCTCCTCGGCGAGGATGTTCTTGATCGTCTCGCGGTTCTTGTCGATGTCGAACTGGGAGATGCGGCGGATCGGGATCTTGAGCAGGCGCTCCACGTCGTCGAGCGTCACGTCGCGGCGCAGCTCGGCGCGGTACGGCTTGAAGCCCTCGATCACCGTCTGCTGCACGCCCTCGTACGTCTTCTCCTTCTCGATGCGCTTGTAGATGCGCTCCTCCACGAAGATGCGGTCGAGCGTGCGCGCGTGGAAGAGGTCGTCCAGCTCCGCGAGACGGATCTCCAGCTCGCGGCGCGTGAGGAACATGAGGCGGTCCACGTTCTTCTGCAGGATCTGCGTGACCGTCATCAGCTTCGGACGCCCCGCGTCGAGCACGATCGGACGCGACGTGATGGAGCGCTCGCAGTCCGTGAATGCGTAGAGCGCGGTCTTCACCTTGTCCTGCGACTCGCCCGTGGCGAGCTCCAGCTCGATCTCCATGTTCTCGGCGGTGAGGTCGTGGATCTTGCGGACCTTCACCTTCTTCTTCTTGATCGCGTCCTCGATGTTGTCGATGAGCGAGTCCGTGGTCTTGCCCCACGGAAGCGCGGTGATCACGAGCTTGTTCTTGTCGCGGTTCTCGATGACGGCGCGCACCTTGACCTTGCCGAGGCCGTCCTGGTACTCGCTCACGTCCACCACGCCGCCGGTCTGGAAGTCGGGGTAGAGCTGGAACGGTTTCTTCTGGATGAGGGCGATCTCCGCCTCGAGGAGTTCGATGAAGTTGTGCGGGAGAATCGACGTCGCGAGGCCCACGGCGATGCCGTCCGCGCCCATCATGAGGAGGAGCGGGATCTTCGCGGGCAGGAGCACGGGCTCCTGCTTGCGTCCGTCGTAGTTCGGCACGAAGTCCGTGGTCTTGGGGTTGAACACCTCCTTGCGCGCAAGCTCCGTGAGACGGCACTCGATGTAGCGCGTGGCGGCCGCGGGCATGCCCGTGTAGAGGTTGCCGTAGTTGCCCTGGCCGTCGATGAGGTAGCCCTTGCCCTCGCCCCACAGCTTGTTCGCGAGCACCACGATCGCGTCGCCGATCGACGCGTCGCCGTGCGGGTGGTACTGCATGGCGTGGCCCACGATGTTCGCCACCTTCGTGTACTTGCCGTCATCCTTCTCCCAGAGCGAGTGGAGGATGCGGCGCTGGACGGGCTTGAGTCCGTCCTCCACCGCCGGGATCGCGCGCGAGCAGATCACGTAGGCGGAGTACTGGCGGAAGTTGAAGTCGAAGAGTTCGCGCAGCGGGCCGTGTCCGGTGAGACCCGGCGGCGGTTCCACGTGTTGCGGTGCCGACGGGGGTGGGGGGGGCGGAGGGGGCGCGCTCGTCGGGGTGGCGGGCGTCTCGCCCGCAACTAGGCCAACGGGCGTCCCGCCCGTTGCAGGATCGGCCGCGCTTGTCGCGGCAGAGGCCCCCGTGTCGGCGAAAAGGTCTAGCGAATCAAAAAGACTCGGCGGTTCGTTGTTCTTATTCTTCTTACTCATCGGTCTGGCCAATCATGCGGCGCGGGCGCTCATGTCTTCTCGTCCGGCATCGGCTTCACGCCGATGTCCGCCAGGCGCATCGAGATGATGCGCGAAATGCCCTTCTCCTGCTGGCTCACGCCGTAGACGAGGTCGCTGCCCGCGATGGTGTGCTGGTTGTGCGTGATAATCAGGAACTGCGAGCGGTCGAGGAAGTCCTTCAGCGCCTCCACGAAACGCCCGATGTTCGCGTCGTCGAGGGCCGCGTCGAGCTCGTCGAGCATGCAGAACGGCGCAGGCTTGATCATGAAGATCGCGAACAGCAACGCAACGGCCGTCATCGTGCGCTCGCCGCCGGAGAGGAGCGTGACGCTCTGCGGACGCTTTCCGGGCGGACGCGCGATGATGTCGATGCCGCACTCCAGCGGATCCTCGGCGTTCTCGAGCAGCACGAGGCGCGCCTCGCCGCCGTTGAACAGCTTCGTGAACATACGCTGGAAATTCTCGTTCGCCTGCTCGAAGGTGCTGCGGAACATCTCGCTCGACTTCGAGTTCAGGTTCGTGATCAGCTCGAGGATCTTCTCGCGCGCGGCGAGGAGGTCGGCCTCCTGCTCCTTCTCGCGCGTATAGCGTTCCTCCAACTCGCGGAAATCGTCGATAGCCGCCATGTTCAGCGGACCGAGCGCCGCGATCTGCGCGTTCAACTCGTTCACGCGGGCCTCAAGCGTCTCCGGCGGCGGCGGTTCCTTGCCCTTCCCCCAGTCCGGATCCGGCTCGCGCAACACGGCCTGCGCATCGAGTCCGTATTCCTGGCTCAGATGCTCGTACACGTTCTGGCGGCGCATGGACGCCTCGGTGGCGGCGACCTCGAGCTTGCCCTTGAACGTCCGCGCCTCGTCGAGCGCCCGACGGCGCTCGCCCACGGACGCCTCGGCTGCCGACAGGCGGGCCTGCAACTCGCCGCGCGACGCCCGTGCCTCCTCCACCTGTCCGTGGATCGCGGACGCCTTCTCCTTCAATTCGTCCAGGGAACCCATCAGCTCCACGGTCTCGTCCTGCAGACGCTGGATCGACTCCTCGTACCCGCGGATGCCGGCCTCGCGTCCCTCGATCATCTTCTGCAGCTCCGAACGCCGGCGCGCGGCGTCCGCGCCCTGCTGCGCCGTGAGCTGGAGCTCGTTCTCCATCTGCGCCGCCGTAATGCGCCGCTCGGTGAGCTTGCGGCTCTCCTCGGCGTGCGCGATCTCCACGCGCTGCAACTCGTCCTGCTGCTGCGCCGTACGCTCCATCAACGCGTCGCGCTTCGCGAGCGTCTCCTCCAAATCCTGCACCAGTGCGGCACGCCGTGCATCGTCGCCCGCGTTGGCCTCGACGAGCGTCTTCAGCTCCGCCGACACCGCATCGAGGCGCGCCTTCACGGCCGCCGCGTCGCGCGCGACGGTGCCGTGTTCGCCCTCCGCCTGCGCCGCTCCGCGCCGGGCCGCCGTGAGGCGTTCCTCGGCCGCGCGCGACTCGTCCGTAAGCGCGATCGTGCGCGCCGCACCGGTTTCCAACGTCTCCTTCGCGTGCGCGATGCGGTTGCGCAGGTTCTCAAGCTCGTTCTCCGCCTCGGTAATCGGCGAACGGTGTCCGGACGATGGGGCAACCGCCGTCGAGGGCGTCCACTTCCCGTCCGCGCCGTCCACGAGCACCACGTCGCCGAGCAGACGGTCCGCCGTCTCGCGGTCCGCCTCCGAAAGCGCCAGATGGTCCACGAGGCGGTCACCGGCCGCAACGGCCGCTGCGCCTTCGCGCCCGGTCTCCACGGCGACGATCCGCACGTCGCCCGAAACATCCTGCAACACGTTCTCGAGCACGGCCTTCGCGGCCGTCTCGTCCTTCAACATCTCCAGCTGCGCGCCCTTCTCGGCGGCGGCTGTCTGCATCTCGCCCAAGTGGTCGCGCGCCTCGGCGATCTCCTCACGCAGGGTCGCGAGCGCCTCGGACGCCGCCCGGGCCAGTTCCGCCGCTTCGGCCTCCGCCGCCTTCGCCGACGCAAGGCGCGCCTCGACGTCCGCCAGATTCTTCTGCGCCTCCGCGTCGCTCGCCTGGAGCTGCGCCTCCTCGCTCGTGAGGCGCTCGCGCTTGAGAATCACCTCGCGCGCCTGGTTCTCCAGACGGGCGATCTCGTCGCGCACCTCGGTGGCATGGCGGTCGCAGGCGACGGACTCGAACCGCCCCTGCTGCAGGCCCTGACGCAACGCGTCGATCTTCGTGGTCGACTCGCCGAACGTCGCCTCCGCCTCCTCGAGCGCCTCCCGCGCGCTTGCAAGCCCGTCCTCCAGCAACGCGGTCTTCTGCTGGAGCGACTCCGTCTGCATCCCGATTTCCTCAAGCTGCTGGCGGGTGAGGTCGATTTCGCGTCCGTCGCGGTCACGCCACGCGCGGTACTCCGCGATGCGCTGCTCGTTCACGCCGATCACCTCGCGGGCGCGGGAGTAGGCGCCATCCGCGGCCGCCGCCTCCGTCGCGAGCGAGCCGAGACGCTCCTCGAGGGCGTGCATGTCCGCATGGATCTGCTGCGTGCCGCTCTCGGCGGCGTTCACCTCGGCGGTGAGGTCGATGATCGCCTGGTCCGTTTCGCGCTGCTTCTGGGCATTGCCCTCGAGCGCGAGGTTGAAATACTGGAGTTTCCCCTTGCAGAGGAAGATGTCGAGCCCGCGCAGCTCCTCGTGCAGTTCCTTGTAGCGCTTGGCCTTGCCCACCTGACGCTGGAGGGACCCGATCTGGCGCTTCATCTCGCGCAGGACGTCCGCCTCGCGCTGGAGGTTCTGCTCGGTCTGGTCGATCTTGCGCATCGCCTCCTTGCGGTCGGCCTTGAACTTCGTGATGCCGGCCGCCTCCTCGAACACGGCGCGGCGGTCCTCGGGCTTCGACGAGAGAATCGCGTCGATCTGGCCCTGCGCCATCACGGAGTAGGACGACGTGCCGATGCCCGTGCCCATGAAGAGGCGCTTGATGTCCTTCAGGCCGCAGCGCACCTTGTTGAGGAAGTACTCGCCCTCACCGGAACGGTAGACGCGACGCGTGACCGTGACCTCGTGGTACTCGGTGCCGAGCTCCTTCTCGCAGTCGGCGAAGGTGATGGACACCTCGGCGAGGCCGAGCGGCTTGCGCGTGTCCGTGCCGTTGAACACCACGTCCACGAGCTTCGAGCAGCGGATCGCCGTGGGACGCTGTTCGCCCAGCACCCAGCGGATCGCGTCCGACACGTTCGACTTGCCGCAGCCGTTCGGTCCGACAATGGCGATCATGCCCGGCTCGAACGTGAGCCGGGTGCGGTCCGCGAAGGACTTGAAGCCGAGTATGTCCAGTTGCTTGAGGTACATTTACAGAAGCGCTGTTTTGTTGAAGCGTGTATGATACCAAAACCGCGGCCTGACCGCAATCCCGATTCGACAATTCACCTTCTGCTATTCGCGCGATGGCACCGGGGCGTCAATGCCGAACAGACGCGGAGCGGGGATGATGAAGTCAAAGAAATCGCTATCCGGCACAACAGGCGAAAGCTCCCCCGCATAGACGAGGACCGTCCTCACGGACATGCCTCGTCTCAGCGGCAGACGCGCAACCTTCTCGCGCACGTCATCCACCACATCACCACGAATCTCCCGCCTACGCTTCACTTCCACGACATACGCCGTACTGCTCGTCTGCAACAGAAGGTCGATCTGGCATCCCCCGCCACGGGACATGAGCTTGTTGCGGTAGGCGGCAGCGGAGACGAAACTCCTGTTCCCCAGCCCCAGGGTGTCAAGGAGCGTCGGCAGATTGTTCATGACCAGGTTCTCGAACTGAAACCCCATCACGCTCTCCCAGCCTGGAAGTGCGGCAAGGGAAGAAAATCTGTAGGCGCCGCGTCTGATCTCCTCGGAGACGGGAAGCACGTATCTAAGGAAGAAGCGCGCGTAGTTGTCGCGTATGCGGTAGCGCCCCGTCCGGGCACGACGGCCTGTCGCCGGATTCAGACCGCCGTCCTCATCGATGAAGCCCGCCACTTTCAGCTCCTCCAGCGCTTCTGACATGTGGCCGTTGCGCTCGCGGTCCAGCCGTTCCGCGATTTCGGACGTGCCGAGCGATTCCCTCGCCAACGCATGGAGGATGTCCTTCTTGAGCGTATTGGAGTCGCTGAGCATGTCGTTGAATATCTCATTGAAATCCCTGAACAGGTAACCCTCGGGCGTGAAACAGGTTCGCCTGATGTTTTCATCCGCCGGAAACGCGAAGTCCATCTCCTCCAGATAGCGGGGCACCCCGCCGGTCACGGCCAAGACGTCCAGAATCTCACGCCAATCCGTCCGCTTGGCCCGCGCCCCCCAGAACTTGAGGCATTCCGTAGGTGGCAGTTCTGGAACCACCACGTCAAGCGAGACCCGCCCCACAAAACCCTTGCTTCCGAGAATGTTCTTCTGTATCCACGTGGACACGGATCCGCAGAGAAAGACGATCAACCGAGGATGCTCGTGGAAAAGGTTGTCCCACGCGACCTTCAGTTTCGCCGGAAACCGATGGTCGTACTTGCCCATCCAGGAAATCTCGTCAAGCAGAACGACCGTCTCCCGGTTGTCCAGGGCAGAATCAAGAAGCTCGAACGCATCGCCCCAGTCGGATACCTTCGTCTTCGGAAGCCGCGTCTGCCGCGCAAGCCGCCGCGTGAACTCGTCGAGCTGGTCCTGGTTCGTCATGCCCTCGTCGGGGGCGAGGCCTTCAAAGCTCAGAAACCTAGCGCCGCTTCGCACTGCGAACTGTTTCAGCAGCGTGGACTTGCCGATGCGCCGCCGTCCGCGACAGACGACGAGCGACGGAACTTTCTTCCGCCACAATTCCGTAAACCGCGCCAGGATCTCGCTGCGTCCGTAAAACATAATTCCGATCTCCTCGAATGTTTGCTGGGATTATACCAGAAACGCGGCGGCACCGCAACACAATTCGGGCACCAAATTGCATTTTTGCAATTCCGTGCCCGGAATGCTGCCCGACAGACAGGGCACGAAATTGCTTTTTCAGCAATTTCGTGCCGAACCTGCATTCACTTCTTGGGTGCGCCGTGCTGCTTGCAGAAGTTGTAGCCTGGCTCGGGGGCGCGGGTGCAGCGCGTGCCCTCGAACGTGAGGGCGCGGCAGCGGGTGGGCGAGATCTTCACCTTGCGGTCGGCCGCATGCATCTTGCAGTAGTCCTTTTCACCGTCCTTGCGGTTCTTGCAGCGCGTGCCGTTTGGCGACATACACCAGCAGGTACCGTCGTCCTTTGGCTTTTCCTTGCCCTTCTTCGTCACTCCATCCTGCATCATCCCGTTGGGGTCAAGCGTCAAAGTAATCGTCAAAGTAATCGGTAGTGGGCGACATTTCACTGACCGGAGACGTTTGTCCGTGTAGAAGTGTAGGAAGTATGGTATACTATCCTCACGTCGCCTTTAGGCCAACGAATACATATATGATACGCGAAACAACATTGCTGGAGCAATTCCGACATAACCGGGACGAGCGCCCGGACGAGCCGGCATTCCTGATTGCGGCCGGCGACCGGTCCGTACCTATCACCTGGCGCGAGTTCTCCGAGGACATCGAGGAGATCGCCTGGATCGTTGAGCACTACGCCCCCGGCGCGGTGGTGGGCCTCCTCGGCGAAAACTCATACGAGTGGATTACCGCGCACGCGGCAGGACTCTTCGCCGGCGTCACGGTGGTGCCGCTTGAGGTAAACCTCTCCGCGCAGGAGATCGTGGACCGCCTCGCCTTCACCGGCGCCACGTACCTCGTCCACAGCGCGCTCTACGTGGAAAAGGCGCGCGAAGTGGAACGCCTGCTGCCCGGCCTCGTGGTGGGCGGGTTCGGCTCGCACAAGGCTGACGAGCTGATGGCACTCGCGCGCGCCGCGCTCGACATGGGCGACGACAGCGTGTTCGACCTTCCGCCGCGCAACGAAGACGAGACGGCGATGATCGTGTTCACGAGCGGCACCACGTCCAAGCCGCGCGGCGCGGAGCTGACGCTGCGCGGCATCCGCACGTTCTCGGAATTCGCCCAGACGGCCTTCGGCTTCCAGCCCGGCTCGCGCTCGCTCATGCTGCTGCCGCTCTACCACATCTTCGGACTCTGCACGACCTATTCGATGCTCGCGCACGGCGTGTCGCTCGGCGTCTGCCCCGACTTCCGCCGCATCTACGACGCCGTGG
>CADCOC010000075.1:0-38006 GCA_902802945.1 uncultured bacterium
TAGCATAAGTCGGTTGCCCTGTGCAAGGGGGAATTTCACTTTTTTAGCAGGGTAGGCGCGGCTCGGACTCTATCAGGTCAACAATCGGCAATCGCACCCTGCTTGAGGCGTGATTTGAATTGCCATTTGACCATTACGGCATCATTTGGTATAATTACATCGTCATTGCAAACCCATAGGAGTATAATGATGCAACAATCGCTTATTCAGATTCGGGTGGATCGTCCATTGAAGGAAGAAGTCTCGGAGATATTCTCGTCTCTCGGTATCGACATATCCACTGCTGTGAGGATGTTCTTTCAGCGGTGCAGGCGTGTGAAAGGCATTCCGTTCGCGCTTACGGTGCAGGATCCACCATCTGCGCCGCGAATCGGCCTCTCGAAGGGGAAATGGAATTTCCCAGCGGACTGGGAAGCGCAGGACAAGGCTTTGGACGCTGAGATAGCCAAGGATTTCTATGCGGATTCTCTTTGACACGCATGCGCTTATCTGGTTTCTGTCGGACAGTCCAAGGTTGCCGACGGACATCCGCGCCCTGTTGCTTCGGCAGGATACGCGCCTGTTCTTTAGTCCGGTGTCTGTGCTGGAGATCGCCATCAAGCATTCGCTGAAGCCAGAGGCGATGCCATGTACTGCGGATGCAGTTTATGCCGACGCGATTGCGTCTGGCATTGAGGAGACGCCGTTTGTCTCTCGCCATGCGCAGAGAGTCGGTGCCTTGCCTTGGATTCATCGAGATCCGTTCGACAGGATGCTTGTGGCGCAGGCGCGTACAGAAGGTATGATTCTGCTGTCGCATGACGGCGACGTCATTCGCTACGGAGACGGGATCAAGGGGTTCTGAAGGACTGGTTCTATCAAATGGACTAAAGGAGTTTGGATAAATGCGCATCATGGCGACATCGGATTTGCATGGGAACCTTGACGGGCTAGACCCGACGGGGGCGGACGTCGTCGTCCTTGCGGGCGACGTCGCGCCGTTGCGGGGACGCGGCCCGTGGCACATCAACGACCAGAAGAAGTGGATCAACAAGCGCTTCCGCGAATGGACGGCGTCATACCCCGACATCCAGTTCGTCGTCATTCCCGGCAACCACGACTTCTATCCGATTGCGCACATCCTCTTCAAGGGACACGACATCGATTGGACGTTCAGCTTCTCGCCCAACGTCCATTTCCTCGGCGACTGTGCGGCCGAAATCAACGGCATCCGCTTCTACGGTACGCCGTGGGTGCCGATCATCTCCTACTCGTGGGCATTTGAAGGCGAGCATGACACGTTGAGGCAGTGGTTCTCGAAGATACCACCTGGCCTCGATGTCCTTGTCACGCACGGACCGCCGCGTATCCCCGGCAGCGACGTGGACCGTTCGCTTCAGACGGACTCCGAGCATTTCGGCTCGTCCGAACTGGCAGAGGCGATTGCGGAGAAATGCCCCCGTTTCGTCTTCTGCGGACACATCCACACGGGTCAGCACGGAGGCGTTGATTTCGAGTCCAGCCGCATCTACAACGTCTCGCGTCTCGACGAGCGATACGAAATCGCCTACGAGCCGACGTGGCTGGATGTGTGACTGACAGCTTTGTGAAAAACCAAGAAAGGAACAACGAAATGAAGAAGAACCTTGGAAAGAAGAACTGGATGTTCCCGATGCCGGTGTTGATGATCGGTACCTACGATGCGAACGGCACGCCCGACGTGATGAACGCCGCGTGGGGCGGGATCACGCTTGAGGACGAGATCACGATCTGCATCGACACCGGACACAAGACGTGGGCGAACATTGCCGCGCGCAAGGCGTTCACCGTCGCCTTCGGCACGGCGGACGCCGCGCAAGGCGTTCACCGTCGCCTTCGGCACGGCGGACGCCGTGAAGGCCTGCGACTACCTCGGCATCGCGAGCGGCAACAAGACGCCCGACAAGGTGTCGAAGAGCGGCTTCACCGTGACGAAGAGCGCGTTCGTGGATGCACCCGTCGTCAACGAGCTGCCGCTCGTCCTCGAGTGCGAGCTCGTCTCGATGAACGAGGAAAACTGCAATGTCGTCGGCAAGATCCTCAACTGCGCGGTGGAGGAGTCCGCAATGACGGACGGCAAACCCGACGCGGACAAAATGAAGCCCATCTGCTTCGACACTTGCCAACACGTCTATCGCCTCATGGGCGCCATCGTCGCCCCCGCGTTCTCCTGTGGCAAGAAGCTGATGTGAAATACTATTACACGCTCCATGAAGAATTACGCAACTTTGCGTATCGCAATAGTGCGTAATTTATGCATAAGAGCTATGTAAGAAGGCACCAGAACAGCCTTGTGCGATGGAAGAAAGTGAGCTGTATATGAAACAAAACGCGAAGATGAAGTTCCAGAGCTGGAAGACGACGGACGAGGAAGAGCGTGCAAAACGGCGGGAGCGGGCCTCAGTCGAGTCGATGAAGGTAAGGGCGGTCGATGCCCCGGACGGCTTTGGCGTTTATGAGGTGTCTCATCCGGCGGCGGACAGGCGCACGGCGAAATACCGCGTGGAGATACGCTCGCTGGACGAGCCGATCAACACGTGCGACTGTCCTGACTTCGCGAAGAGCGGGCTTGGAACGTGCAAGCACATCGAGCGCGCCATGAAGAGCGCGGCGCGGAAATGCGGGAACCTTCGCCGTTCGCCTCGCGCCGAGGTGTTCATGTGCCGCGATCCGTACGAGCCGAAGTTCGTTCCCGCAGAGGGGATGTCCATCGAGGCGAGGCGCGCGCTCGCCGGCTACTGCGATGCCGCTGGTCTCGTCAAGAACCGCACGGCCGCCGGGATCGACGCGTTCGTTCGCATGTGCGACCGGCTGAATGAGGTGAAGCCCGGCTCCGTCCGCGTTTCGGAGGAAGTGCGCAGGCGGCTTGCCGAACTCGTCAGACGCGACGCGCTCGCGCGTGCTGTCGAGGAGTTCCGCGAGATGCAGGGCGATGACGGGCAATGGCCTTTCCTGAAGCGGACGCTCTATCCGTACCAGCGCGAAGGAGCGTTCCATCTTGCCGGGAAGGGACGTGCGCTGCTTGCCGACGAAATGGGCCTTGGCAAGACCGTCCAGGCGATTGCCGCCGCGCTGCTCTTGCGCGAGACGGTTGGAATCACGCGCGTGCTCGTGGTCGTGCCGGCTTCGCTCAAGGGCGAATGGGAGGACCAGATACGCTTCTTCTCCGACGCCGAGACGGAGCTCCTGTACGGGGAACGCCATGTGCGTCTCGCGCGATATGCGGCGACAACGGCGTTCTTCCTCGTCGCCAACTACGAGCAGGTCATCCGCGACTGGAAGGAAATCAACGACATTCTCAAGCCCAACCTCGTGATTCTCGACGAGGCGCAGCGCATCAAGAATTGGAAGACGAAGACGGCCCGCAACCTCAAGGGACTCTCCTCTCCGTATGCGTTCGTGCTGACCGGCACGCCGCTCGAGAACCGCATCGACGAGCTATATTCGCTTGTCGAGTTTGTCGATCCCGCGCTTTTCGGCAGTCTCTTCAGATTCAACCGCCGGTTCTACTCCTTCGACAACGAAGGACACAACGAGGGCATGTGCAATCTGGAGAAGCTCCATGAGGCGACTTCGCAGATTCTCCTGCGTCGGCGCAAGGCGGCGGTGGAGGACGAACTTCCGGGGCGGATGACGAAGACCTACAAGACCGGCATGACACCGGAACAGGAGCGTCGTTACAATGAACATTTCCGCGAAGTGGCCGCACTCGTACAGCTGAGCAAAAAGCGTCCGCTCACGCCGAAGGAGCAGGAGCGCCTGCAGATGGAACTCAGCATGATGCGGATGCTCTGCGACACATGCTACATCTTGGATTCGAAGATCAAGGATTCGCCGAAGTTAGACGAGTTCGAGAACGTTCTGGACGATATCTTCGCGGACGATCCGTCACGCAAGGTGATTGTGTTCTCGGAATGGACGCGGATGCTCGATCTTGTGATTGAGCGTCTTGAGAAGAAAGGCATCGGCTACGCGCTCCACACGGGACAGGTCAACCAGAAGCGGCGTCGGGAGGAGATACGTCGATTCAAAGAGGATGCGGACTGCCGCGTGTTCCTCGCGTCGGAGTCCGGCGGCGTGGGTCTGAACCTCCAGGTTGCAAGCGTGGTGGCGAACCTCGACATGCCGTGGAACCCCGCGCGACTGGAGCAACGCATTGCGCGCGCGTGGCGCAAGAACCAGAAGCGGGACGTCCTGGTGGTGAACATGGTCGCCGCAGGGACGATCGAGGAACGGATGCTCCAGACTCTCGGTTTCAAGCAGGGACTTGCGGATTTCGTGTTGGACGCGATGGGCAATGCCGCTGACTTCGAGCTGCAGAACACCGAAAAGGCGAAGGGCAAGAAGAAGGAAAGCGCATTTATGCAGCGGCTCGCGTCCGTCATGGGCGAGGCCGTGAAGGTGAACGCGGCGGCAACGCCGAAACCGAAGGGCGAGCCGACCATTCCGCCGGAGGATCGCCTGCGCGCGAGCGTCGAGGCGGAGTGTCCGGGCGTGGAGCGCCTGGTCGTCAAGTTCAGACGCGACGTCTCCGGGCGGAGCGTGGGCGGGGCGGTTGCGGTGGGGCGCGGTGTCGGGCGGAGCGAGATCGCGCAACGGATCGCCGAGACGCACGGAGTGGCGCTCCCGGATTCCGCCGTGGAGGTGATCGATCCCGAGACGTGGAAGCTGCTCCAGCGGCTTCGCGACATGGGCGTGATCTCGTTCTGCGGCGAAGACCTGAAGGATGTCGTCGTGAGGGATGCGCCGGACGCCGCCGCGATGGAAGCGGCGAAGCGCAGGAAGGCGGCTGAGAAGGCGGATGCCGAGACGCAGCGTCTGCTAGACATGGGCACGCTGCTCGTGAACGGCGGGTTCTCCGAAGAGGGGCAGGTGTCGCTCCGCAAGGCGGTGGCGTTGGCGGCTGCGACGGCGCGTTATGCGCTTGGTGCAGTTCCCGTGGAACGGGATATTACGCCCGTGACAATCGAGGAGCTGGTCGTCGTCGAGGGCGAATTGGATCTTCCTCAGGAATGCGAGCTGGTGTTGCAGCTTGCGGTCCAGGGGCTTGACATCCCGCGTCCGCTCGACTCCACCCGCGCACTCGTCGAGCAATGCCGAGCGACGTGGAAGTGAGAGACAGAGGGGAAACGGCGGCGAAACGAGGAAGGAATAGACATGGTAAAGCAGAAATCTAGCGCCGATGGATTCGGCAAGTTCAAGTTCGAGCTGACGGGCGTCGGTTCGCGGGTTGTCGTGATTCCGGAACACATCACCCTTGACAAGGTGCATGAACTCGTGCAGGGGCTCTTTCACTGGGAAAATTGCCATCTGTGGGAATTCCACGATGGCGCAGGACGAAACTTTGGGTACAAAGGCGATGCCGAATGGATGTCGTCATCGGATGATCGGCTTATTTCGCCGTCGAAGGTCTGTCTTTCCGACGTTCTGCCGGAACGTGGCGGGAAACTCCGCTACACGTATGATTTCGGCGACGACTGGCGGCACGTGATCACGCGCATGGCGGATCCGAAGACGCCGGGAATCTACTGCGTGAAGACGGAGGGGCCTGACGGCATCGAGGACATCGGCGGCGTGTGGGGGCTTCAGTGCTGCAAGAAGGATTGGCACGTGCCAGACGTCGCCGAGATCACGAATCGGCTGGTACGCATCAGGTTCAACCCGAAAAAGTCCGGCACGGGACTCCTGAAGAAAGCGACGGAAGAGCTGGATGCCGTCATCAAGTCGTTGAACGACTTTGAATGGGAGTGGTTGCGCCAGCTCGGAGAAGAGGACTACGCCCGGATGTGGCGCAAGAACGAACGCCTTGAACAACTCGTCAACCTCTTGCCCGGTATCAGGTATCTCAGGATGTCGTCCGCGCTGTGGGGCGGAGACACCTACGATGCTGAACCTGAGTTCCGTCGCTATTGGCGCAAGATGCGCGGCGCGTGGTCGCAGATGCGCGCCCTGCCGGACGAAGATGTGCAAGTCGCCTTGCCCGAACCTCCGAGCGATGTGCAGGAAGAGATATACGACTTCGCCTGTGCGGCGGCATGCCTTTACGGGGTGGTAGGGGAATCCGACCTCTGCGAACTGTTTGACAAATGGCGCGGAGAGGCGGATTGGCTGAAGAACGCCACGGAGGAAACGGCGGCATACGCCCTGCGGCTTGTGCGGAGGAGGATGTTCGCCAAAGACGCGCTGGCTTATGTTTCCGACGGCTTGGCCATTTCGAGCATGAAGTATCCTCCAGACGGCCGTAAAGGCGCTGGCGGCTCTGTGGCGGACAAGACGCTGGCAGAGATGCTGGAGCGGCGCAGCGGCAAGAAACGCTGGTATCCAGATTCGTATGGCGAGTTCCTCTACTACTGCGATGGCAGCTATGACAACTCGAAAGAGTACGACGAACTGGAACGTTTCATCGTGGAGACTTGGGACATCGACAAGAAGGACTGCCTGGATGCGGAGGACTTGGATGACACCATGGCCGACGTATTCTATGTCTTTTCCACAGGGCGCGGATGTCAGGCTGCCGTTGAGGCGATTCGCGAGCAGTTCGACACGTCAGACCTGTCGTCTCGCGAGTTCTCAACACTCACAAAGCTTCTCGTGAACGCCTCGAACGCGACCCGGCATGATTCTAACTGGGGATATACGCCAAAGGAGATGGCCGCGATGTACGGCGAAACAGCAGAAGTGCCGCCAGCGCAGTATGACTTCGCGGTCAATCCTAATGAGCCGGTTGTCCGCAAGGAAGTCAAGATCGGACGGAACGACCCCTGCCCCTGTGGAAGCGGCAAGAAGTACAAGAAATGCTGCGGTCGCGGGAAGTGAAAGGGCATGAAAGTCACCATCACATCCTTCTCGTGCAAACGCGGGATGCCGGAGGACAAGCCCCACAACGGCGATAGAAGTTTTTTGGTATAATAAGGGCGAAAGGAGCGAAATGGCTTTACCGTTGAACATAGATGACTTGATTCATCAGCGCAAGGTGGAGAGTGCGCGGATTGAATACAAGAAGGACTGGAACCCTGAAAAGGTTCTCCATTCCGTGTGCGCATTCGCAAACGACATCGACAACTGGGGTGGTGGTTACATCATCTTGGGCGTGGAAGAGAAGAACGGCATGCCCGTATTGCCGCCGTATGGAATACGCAAGGAGTCGGTCGATGCCGTCAATAAGGAACTGCTGAACGTCTGCAATCTGATAGAGGGGCGGTATGTACCTGTTGTCTCCCATGAAGTGTACGAAGGCGCGGACATCCTTGTTTTGTGGTGCCCGGCGAGTGCCGTGCGTCCGCACAAGTGTCCCGTTGTGATCGCCAAGAACGCCAAGAGCGAGAAGGCGTATTACATCCGCAAGGCCAACTCAACAATCAAGGCCAATGCAGCGGAGGAGCGGGAACTGTTCGAGTATGCAGGGAAAGTGCCATTTGACGAACGCCCCAACATGCGCGCTTCGGTATCGGACATTCGAATGTCGCTTTTGTTGCCGTTTCTGGAGTCGGTCGGAAGTGAACTGGCAAAGGATGCCGCTGCGCGGAGCGTTGCCGATGTCGCCCGCGACATGCTTCTGCTTGAAGGTCCGCCGGAGGATGAACATCCCATCAACGCGGCGCTCATGTTCTTTAACGAGCATCCTGAAAGGTTCTTCCACTATGCGTGGATTGAGGTCGTGGACAAACCCGATCCGACAGGGCAGGGGATGGAGGAACAGACGTTCAAGGGGCCATTGGACGTGCAGCTTCGTGCCGCGCTCAACTACATCCGAGGGGTGGTTCTGAAGGAGAAGATATTCAAGCACGATGACCGCGCGGAAGCCGACAGGATATGGAACTACCCGTATGCCGCCGTGGAAGAGGCACTGGCCAACGCCGTCTATCACCGAAACTACGAGCCGTGCGCCCCCGTTGAAGTGACGATTACGCCGACTCAACTTGAAATCTCCAGTCTGCCTGGGATGGATCGGTCGATTACGGACGCCAATCTCAAAGATTTCAATATCCGCAGTCGGTTCTATCGTAACCGCCGGATTGGAGAGTTCCTCAAGGAATTAGATCTTGTCGAAGGCCGTAATACAGGAATCGGAAAAATCGTGCGTGCTATGCGGGAGAACGGATCACCCGACCCGGAGTTCTTCAACCCCGAAACGCGCTCCTTTATGACGGTTATTCTGCCGATTCACGAGGCGTTTAGGACAGATACCGTGAAAAAGGTTTCTGGCAGTACGGAGAAAAGTGTGGAGAAAAGTACGGAGAAAAACGGTCTGAAAACTACGGAGAAAACTGTGGTGAAAACTGTGGTGAAAACTGTGGTGAAAACTGGGAGTAAAAGCGAGAAAGTAGTTGAATGCTTGAGAATGAATCCGTTTGCTACACGTCAAGATCTTGCGAGAGACACTGGACTATCAGTTCGCGGAGTTGAGTGGAATTTGAGAAAGTTGTCCCAGTTAGGCATCATTCGCCGTGTCGGCCCGGACAAGGGTGGGCATTGGGAAGTGGTCGGGAATGCGTGAGGCGACAGAGATGTACATGATCGTGGAGAATCTACTTGCCCATTTTCAGTGTTCAGACATCTTCCAGTTGCCGACTGGAAAATGTAAGGGGCATGACGCTGACGAAAACATTTTCCAACCGTTGGTTGGAAAATGTGGGACTTTGGGGATTGTTGCAGTGGCGAATAAAAGGTGAATATGTTATACTACAGGTGCCTTGGAATGAGGAGAACGTAGCATGTCAACGAGAAAAGAATTGACGTTTGTGGTTTTCTTAATCCACATCCTTGCGGCGGCTTGGGGCAAGTCGCCCTCTGAGGCGTATTCCATTTGCAAGCGTTCTGGCGCGTTGCATGATTACTTGATTCCGCATTACGAAGTCCTTCATTCCCTTGGCGCGAATGTCTTGATTGAGGATCTGACGGAATACGTCCGCGAAAGGGATGAAGTAAAATTCAACGTTAAGATTGATACATACAAAGAACGTCTGGAGGAGCGTATAATCGCCTATCTCGCAGAAATACGGTGCGTTACCCCTGACGAGGCGATGGACATCTACTATCGCAGTCGCCTCTCTCGGCAAATAGACCAGGGTCTTTTCGGTATCGAAAACATGGACTACAAATATTTGGCGAATGACCTTGTTGAGAACGAGCCGAATCTATTTGCCGAGTCTGCGGATTGAAGGTTGCTATGGTACAGAAGAGAGTGTGAACCATGTTGGATAGAACCATCAACGACGACAAGACAATCGCAGGTGGCATCGGGACGATGCTTGCCGGGCGCTACCATATTCTTCGCCAGTTGGGCGAGGGCGGAATGGGTTCGGTTTGGTTGGCGGAAGATCGGCAACTGGACAACCGAAAAGTCGCGATCAAGATGTTGCCGTCGATTGTGGTGACGGACAAGCGGGCGTATCAGCAACTCAAGAGCGAAGCTCTCGTATCGTTGAAGTTGGTTCATCCAAACATCGTTACACTTCGCACATTTGAGGAAAATTATGGGAATCCGTTTCTTGTGATGGATTATATCGAGGGTCAGACCTTAAGCGATTATCTTGCCGAGAAGGGTAAACTGAGCGAAAACGAAACAATCAAGTTGCTGAAGCCGATTGCCGCCGCGCTCGACTATGCGCATGGCGAGAAGGTCATCCATCGTGATGTCAAGCCGTCGAACATCATCATCCGTAAGGACGGTCATCCTTTCATTTTTGATTTCGGAATTGCGCGTGAGATTCAGGAATCAGTGACGCGGGTGACAGGCAGAACCATCAGTGGAACTTTGCTCTATATGTCACCAGAGCAATTGCGTGGTGCGTCTCCAAGTGTTGCGCAGGACATATATTCTTTTTCCGTGATGGTATATGAATGTTTAAATGGCGATCCGCCTTTTATAAGAGGAGAGATTGCATTTCAGATTGTAAATGAGTATCCTGTACCTTTGAAATGTTCTCCACAACTCTTTGCCACGGTTATGGCGGGGCTTGCTAAAAGGCCGCAGGAACGACCACTAACTTGTATCGGGGTATTAGAATATGATGAACCCTGTTTGAATGATTCGTTTGATGATGTTGCGGTGCAAACCCAACAGGCCATTAAAGCGTATCAGAACAGAGATTACATACGTGCGTTTGTGGTAGCGCAAAAGGCGGATAAAAATAATTCCGAAATCCAAAATATTCTTGGGCATTGTTTCGCAAAGGGTTATGGTTGTGTAAAAGATGAGATAGAAGCGGTTCATTGGTTCAGAAAGGCGGTTGCGCAAGATCACCCCTGGGCCCAGTATAACTTTGGTGTGATGTACGCGAATGGGTGGGGTTTAAAGAAGGATGACTTGGAGGCCGTGAAGTGGTTACGCAAAGCAGCAGAACATGAGATTGCCGTTGCACAGTATAACCTTGGTGTGATGATTGCAAACGGTCGCGGTGTGGCGAAAAATGTTATGGAGGCGATAAAATGGTATCGAAAAGCCGCAGATCAAGGACTTGCTGTTGCGCAGTGTGAGCTTGGAATGACATATGAGAATGGTAATGGCATTGCAAAAGACGAGGTGGAAGCAGCATGGTGGTTTTGCAGAGCGGCCGAACAGGGATATGCAATTGCTCAGAATCGTTTAGGAACTATGTATGAAGAAGGCTGTGGGGTCACCAAAGATTATGCCAAAGCCGTAAAGTTATATCAGCAAGCTGCCGAACAAGGACTTAGTTATGCGCAATACAACCTTAGTAAGATGTATGTGAATGGCTGTGGCGTTGATAAGGATGATGTGGCGGACGTTGAGTGGTGCCTTAAAGCGGCAGAGCAAGGACTTGTCGAGGCGCAATTCCGCATTGGGTGGATGTACGAAGATGATAATAACATTATGAAGAATAATGCCGAAGCAATGAAATGGTATCGTAAGGCTGCCGAACAGGGGTATGATTTAGCTCAGTTTACCCTTGGAACAATGTATGAGGACGGTAGAGGAGTGACGAAAGATATAGTGGAGGCTGTGAAATGGTATCGTAAGGCGGCAGAACAGGGGGATGAAATTGCACAATCGTATCTTGGCATGATGTACGAGAATGGGAGAGGAGTAACAAAGAATGTGAATGAGGCGGCTGAATGGTATGGTAAAGCTGCCAATCAGGGATTGGCCTCAGCACAGTGCAATTTAGGTGTGCTGTATGCGAATGGGCTGGGAGTTGAGCAAGATGATAAGGTGGCGGTGATGTACTTCCGTATGGCAGCTGATCAGAATCTGGCCCTAGCGCAGTACAATCTAGGTGTGATGTTTGTAAAAGGACGAGGGGTACATAAAGATGATGTAGAAGCCGTGAGTTGGTTTCGCAAGGCGGCAGAGCAAGGTCATAAAGGAGCGCAAGAAGCATTGGACAAAAAAGGGTTGTCATGGTGAATGTGTTTTTTAGTGATGTTGTAATGATTGTTGAATCGTGATTCTTCTCTATGAATAATGCCCTTATAGAATATTCGCTCCAAGGATGGGAGAAAGTGCGGCAGAGTATAGACGCACAAGTAGAAACCATTCAACAGCAAATTCGAAAGTGCAATCCACTTAGACTTTTACTCAGGTGTAATAAAATTGCGGCACAGGAATTTGTGGATTTTGGAGATAAAGATAGTGTTGCGATACAAAATGAAGTGGGACTATTACGTGCGGGGGAATATGCGCAAGCCGCACTTGTATCAATGGTAAATGGTTTTGATCGGTCTGAAGATGAGAGCAATCAGGAACAATGCGTAACGGATGTGATTAAAAGTATTGTGGAACTTTACCAGTTATCAACAACCATTCCCTTTTTTGCAAGTGAGATTGCTAACGTCAAAAAAATCGCTCTTGAGGGTAATAAGTCAAGCGCGTTTCAGCGAGTATTAAACATGATTAATGTTAGGGGTAAACGTCAAGATTATATGCAAAGGCAATACCACGAAATATTGCTTAAACCCCACGATGACATATTTCGTACCACATATGGAATAGATGCCGATGCTGTTATTGACGGTTTTGTAAGATTGCAATGGTCATTACGAGATGGACTTAGATTAAAGAATTCAGTGTCAAGAGAGAAATCAATGCTGCGATCTGAGTTTCGGGATCTCGGAGTAACACCTCCATTAAGTTTAGTGGATGAATTGTTTGATGTTGTCAATGTTACAGGTTGGCCTAATGAGTTGGCAAAAGATTTGTCTAGTGCTATTGGATCGAACACTGATTTCTACAATGGAGACTTCTCTGGATGGACAATTCAAGTCCCGTTAATAAAGAACAGACCATTTATTGGGATAAATGGACGAGTATATGCGTTTAACCATTTTTTGCTTACAGATAATTTCTACCGTGCGTTGCAGTCGGCTATTAAGCGGAAAGATTTAAAATATGATTGGAGAGAACGACAGTGTCTTGCGAGCGAAAAAGAGGTTTCTAGGGTGTTCTCGAGAATCCTCCCTGACGCGAAACTGTATCTAAATAATCATTTTCCTAGGAATGGCGGCTTCAAAGAAAAGGGCGAAAATGATTTAATAGTTATATATGGAGATGCTCTTCTCATTGTAGAAGTTAAAGGCGGATATGTAGATTATAAAGTGCCGCTGGAAAAAGAGAAAGACATTTGTAGGTCATTTCAGAATATCGACAAGGCAATAGAGCAGTGTCGTACAACGGAGCAGTACTTGAAGTCTGATACATGTCCTATTTTGTATCATGAGGATTGGACGGAGAAAGCCAAATTGGATTTACGCGGTATATTTAAAATCATTAAGATGGTCATTACAGTGGATGATGTTAATGAGTTTACGTCTTGTTCTGATGCTTTAAATAAGGCTGTTCGTGATAGCAGTGGTGTTATATGCGTTTCATTAGATGATTTACACATTTACGAGAGATACTTTACGTTAATGCCAGTGTTATTTCTATGTTATCTAATGGAACGATTGTCCACAACATACATTCCCGCTATCCAAGTATATAATGAGTTAGATCACCTTGCAGCATTTATTAGCAACCCATGCTATGCAGAAATGTCAAAATCATTTGCGACTGATTGTATGACGTTCATTAATCCTGGTTCGGTTGATGAGCTTGAACCGTATTTGTCCGCACCATTTAACCCTGATCAGAACATTAAGAAACCATTACCTTATCTTTCGCAGGTTACCGCAGAAATCTTTGATGCATTGTCACGGAATGTACATAAGAATGTTCTTGAAATATCTAGCTTTCTTTTAGGAATGGATAGGCTGACACAAGACTGTTTAGAGGGGCGTGTCCGTACTGAAGTTACAAGACAACAAATGGGTCGTACACCATGTTGGCTATCTATGTTGATGCGAGATGGCAGCGCGTTAATTATACTTGTTTCAACAAGAGGAAGCTTGATAACCTTGGATGTAAATTACATTAACCATCAAATGACGCAAAAAAAGATTGCAACATGGTGGGCATTGGGTTTGGGTATTCATGGGAAAATAGATGATGTCGTATTTGCGAAAAGCTGCTGATAGGACATAAAAATGAAACTTGATAACCTACTTGATTTGGCGTGGATGATTGCCGAAGCTGAGGCAAAGGCTTTAGGCTCGGATGTCATAGAGCCGATGCACTATCTGCTTGCTGCGCTGAAAATCATTGACGTTGATTTCCCGTCTCAGTTGGAGAAGGCGGATATTTCTTCCGAGGTGTGGAAGAACATGTGCCAAGACGCTCAGAAAGTCCAACAGTATTTGGATGTCCTGCCCGAAAAGATCACGATGGTTCGGCGGCGCATCCGGCATCGGCTTGCGCGTACCGCCAAGCCGCCGATTCCAGACAAACAGGTGATTCACCGTTCGCGAAAAACACGTGCGGCATTTTTTGATGCGGCCAATCAAGCGGATGGAGAAGTCATTATGTTGCTGCAACTAATGGAGTCGATGTTTGACTTGGGTTTCTTAGATGTGTCTGACATGCGATGGCGAACGCCAACAAAGACATTCCGCAGGGGCAGAGAATTATAGAACAGAAAGTTTAGACGCACACTGATAGCATGATATGGTATAATCTGCCGTGAGCAAAGGAGAAACTATGTCAACTACTAAAACAAGAATGGATAACAACAGTCGGTGCAGGACACTGCGCAACAGGGTGGTCTATATGCGCAAGCAAGAGTTTTGTGATGCTCTCAAGGAAGAATATGATAAAAGCGGTGGTTTGTGGGAGCCTAAGTATGGCTGGGCGGAATTTCGCGATTGGATTGATCGAGTCCGCATATTGCTGCAGCATGGATTTGGGAAGGATTCAGACCAAGAATGCGAATTCATGCGTGTTGAATATGCCCCACATGTAGATGGGTATATGGTGCTGGAGGGATCGCCGTTTCAATCGGTAAAAAGTTTGTCGTGGTATGCAGAAGGGTTGACCAAGGCGCGATTGTGCTTGGCAAACATAATGGACGAGGTTGTTAGATTCTGTACAGAGAATCTTTCCGGTACTTCTGTGCCTGAGGCTGATGTGCTCAATCCTGGGTCAAGTAACACGTCTCGCAAGCTGCGAATCATGGTGTCGTCGGCTGTGTATGGATACCAGGAGTTCCTTGATCGCATCTATGATTTGCTGGTGGCGCTCGGATATGAGGTGTGGATGTCGCACAAAGGGACGATTCCCGTGTGTAGCGACTGCGACACGCTGGAGAACTGCATGCACGGCGTGGAGAACTGCGATTTGTTCCTCGGCATCATTACCGGACAATACGGCAAGACGATCCGCAATGGGCTTTCGGCCACGCATCTTGAGTTCATACGTGCGATCGAACTGAACAAGCCGCGTTGGTTCATCGTCGATGACAGGGTGATTTTCGCTCGACGGTTTCTCAATGGATTGTATCGGGATAAAGACTGCTTGAACAAGTTGCGTCGCGAGGAGATATATTTCAAGGGCGACGCAGCGTTCTCTGACTTGCGGTTGATTGACATGTATGAACTTGCGCGGGAGCGAAGGCCGGACGGCGATGATGTGAAATGGGTACAGGAGTATCGCGACGACAATTCCGCGTTGCTGTTCGCGATGGCGCAGTTTGGTCGTTATCTTGAAATTGAAGAATTGCTGAAGAAACGTCTTTCCAATGTTGAGGACATTCGCGGCAGGGTCGAGAAGAAAGGAGTTTGACATGAAAGAGGACATAAACGGCAAGGCCTACCGCAACATTGCATCAAAGGAGCAGTTCCTGCCTTTTGTGTGCGCCTACCTTAATGGTGATGGTGGAAATATCGTAATTGGTACAGGTGTTGATGTTGCTAAGCTACTGGCATCTATCACGCCACATGCGCCAGTCTTCTTCAGAAAGGGCGACGGTGAGTTTTACTTTGTTGACGTGCCGTCGGGGAATGACAAGCCGTATTCGTGCGACGGGCGGTTCTACGTGATGCGAGGTGACAGAGCCGTTCCTGCCAGCGCCGATGAGATCAAGGACATGCTGCTCGCGGCACAAGTCTCGCCCTTGCGGTGGGAGAGGTGGTTCTCGGACGGAATCGGCATTGAGAATTTTGACGGCGACGAATTGCAGTGTCTTTTCGCGGATGAGGGCAGGCATTCGTCAAGCGAGATCGTCGAAAGGCTTGAGCGGATGGGATTGAGTCGGCAAGGCCGGTTCACGAATGCGACGGATGTTCTGCTCTGCAAGGATGTTGCGGCGCGCCATCCCCAGATTCGTGCGA
Source organism: uncultured bacterium (assembly GCA_902802945.1). GTDB lineage: Bacteria > Verrucomicrobiota > Kiritimatiellia > RFP12 > UBA1067 > RUG572. Next base: position 15,682 of record CADCOC010000075.1, read on the forward strand.
GGGCCATTGCCTGTATGGACAAGACGGATGATGTCTATCAGGGGCATGCGACATTTGAGGGCCCGCTTTTGAAGGTGTTTAACGGACTGAACCATTTTGTCATGGAACATACGAGGCTCGGCGAACGGTTCAGCGACGAGAATCCTGCGCGGGAGGCGATCTACCAATATCCGTTGAAGGCCATTCGCGAGGGATTGATAAATGCGTTGGTCCATCGCGATTATGAGGCGTATGAGGGAACAGTAAACGTAGAGATACACAAAGATCATCTTGTCATCTCAAATACGGGTGGACTGTACGGAGGAATGACGATTGAACGTCTGAAGGCCGGTCACCTTTCTGCGTTCCGTAATCCGGACATGGCGAACTATCTGAATGTTCGCGGATTCATGGAAATGACCGGCCGCGGAAGTGTTCTTATTCAGGAATCTTGCCGTGCGAATGGGTTGCCAGAACCGCAGTGGACGGCAGATGAGAACAGCGTGACGTTAACATTCACTGCCAAGAGCGGAATGTCGCGTCAGGTTGCGCAAGATGGAGGTGTGGAGAAAGGTAAGGAGAAAAGTAAGGAGAAAAGTAAGGAGAAAATATTGGCGTTGCTTTCTGTAAATCCCCATGCCACCACGGCGGACTTGATTGCGGAGACGGGGTTGTCTGTTTCTGGAGTGGAAAAGAACATACGAGAGCTTAAGGCTGCGGGCAGACTTAGGCGTGTCGGTCCTGACAAGGGGGGCCATTGGGAAGTGGTAGAGCCGTGAAGAGTCGTGATATTATAATAATGCGCATGGCAAAGGCGTATATATTCGACATGGACGGAACGCTCGTGGACAACTGCGCGTGGCATGTGAAGGCATGGCGCGCGTTCGCTGTCCGCCATGGGCGCGAGATAACCGAGCGGCAGATACTGGAATGGATGGGTGCGCCGAGCGCGTACTACATGAACCGCATCTTCGACCGGGAGATTCCACCCGACGAATGCGCCGCTCTGACAAGCGAAAAGGAATCGCTTTACCGCGAACTCTACGCGCCGCATCTCAAGCTGCCTGACGGATTGGGCGATTTACTCAGCGACGCCCACAGGCAGGGCGTGAAACTGGCCATTGCAACAGGTGGATCCATCGACAACGTGGACTTCGTTCTCGATGGACTTGGAATACGCGATTTGTTTGAGGTGATCGTGGACGCGTCGCAGTACGAACGTGGCAAACCCGCGCCGGACTGCTATCTCATGGCTGCGGCTCGCCTCGGACTTGATCCATCCGAATGCCTCGTGTTCGAGGATGCCGTCGGCGGCGTGAGGGCGGCAAAAGCGGCGGGAATGCGCGTTGCCGCAATCACGGCGACGTTGCCGAGAGAGGTCTTGGCGGCAGAGCAGCCAGACATTCTCTTTGACTCATTTACCGAATTCAAGAGGCCTCACGGATGAAGGCAATTGCCGTGTTCCCGATGGGGAACATTTGTGGTTGCCATCGTCCCGGAAATATGGTATGATACCGACCGGTAACACGAATTGGGATCGAAGTCATGTATGACATGAAACAGTTGGGCGCGTTTGTCGCCAAGGAGCGTAAAAGGCAGGGTGTGACACAGCTGCAACTGTCACAGGCCACCGATGTCGGCAGAAGGTTTATCGTCGAATTGGAGGGCGGCAAGGAGACGATTCAAGCTGGCAAGCTCCTGAAAGTGCTGGACACGCTCGGAATAGACTTGACGCTGACTGCACCGGAGGGAGTCTGAAATGTCGCCGCCGCAAATCCGTACGGGTTCCCTTGACGTCTATCTCCTCGGTAGGAAGGTGGGGTGCATAGATTATTCGTCGCATCGCAACGACATGCGTTTCACCTACGACGCGGAATATCTTGCATCCGAAGATGCTTTGCCTCTTTCATACGCGTTGCCGCTCAGAAGCGAGCCGTTCGATTCTGAACGAACGACGATATTCTTCGAGAATCTTCTACCGCCTGACCAAGTACGTAGAAAACTTGGTCCGATCTTGCATCTGTCGCGGCATAACGTCTTTGGGTTCCTGGAGGCGCTTGGCGGCGACTGCGCAGGTGCGATCTCACTTTGGCCCCATGGTGAAACACCGCTTTCGGGGAAAGAACGCGTCAAGCGACTTGACGAGGATGATGCCGCTGAAATACTCGGATCGCTGAAGAAACGTCCTTTGTATGTCAATGGCATCGATGGTTACAGGATATCCGGTTCGGGCGCGCAGAACAAGTTGATTGCGAGGATTGTCAACGGCCATATTGAACTTCCTCTCTTCGGCGCGCCATCGACGCACATCATAAAGCCAGCGATTCAGGACTACGAGGATTCCGTATACAACGAGTACTTCTCCATGCGCTTGGCAGAGCGGCTGGGACTTGCAACGGCGAAATGCGGATTGATGCGCGTCAAGGGACGTATTTGTTATTGGACGGAAAGGTTTGACCGGGAGATTGTCGATGGCCAGGTCCGTCGTCTCCATCAGGAAGACTTCTGCCAGATATGCGGGATCTCCGGCGAGCTCAAATATGAAAGCGAAGGCGGTCCGTCGTTCGCGCAGTGCATGGCCGTGATGAAGGAGATGAAAATCTCGCTTGCGGACAGGCTGTCGTTCATCGACAGGATGATTTTCAACTATCTGATCGGGAACGCCGATGCGCACGGAAAGAATTCGTCCGTTCTTTATCGCGGCAAAGGACAAAGACGGCTTGCGCCGATCTACGATGTCATGTCAACCGCCATCTACGGCAACCTCTCGCGTGTCAACGCGATGTCGATTGGCGGAGCAAGGAAATTCGCGGAGGTGAAACGTGAGCGTTTTGGAACGATGGCACAGGAGGCTGGGATGCGTCCGCAGCTCGCCATCGACCGTCTCGACCGGCTTGTCGCGCGAATCGGCTCGGTTGCCCATGCGCTGTCCGGCGAACTCTCTGCCGAATGGCCAAGTGACGTGTACGCGAAAATCGAATCGGTCATAGCAGACCAGGTGGAATCCCTGTAAAAAGAAAGGAATAGATCATGGAAATGGCAGACCTGACAGAAAAGACGCTCGCGACGGAGCGCAAATACACCGGGAAGATCATCAGCGTCGATCTTCTCGACATCGAGCTGCCCGACGGGCGCAAGGCGAAACGCGAGGTGATCCGCCACGGGAACGCCGTCGCCATCCTCGCGCGCCGTCCCGACGGCAAGTTCGTGTTCGTGAAGCAGTACCGCAAGGCGGCGGAAGAAGCGCTCATCGAGGTCATCGCGGGCGGACTCGAACCTGGCGAAGACCCGATCGAAGGCGCGAAGCGCGAGACCGCCGAGGAGACCGGCTATGAAGTGACCAGCATCAAGTTCCTCACGACCATCATCTGCACGCCGGGCTACTGCGAGGAACGCATCCACCTCTATTTCGCGGAACTGTCCGAGACGGCACACGCCCAGGACCAGGATCCGGACGAGAACGTCTATCCCGTCGTCCTCTCCGAGGCCGAGGTCGAAGACGCCATCCGCAACGGCACGATCTTTGACTCCAAGACATTGTCCGCCTGGCTTTGCTGGAAGATCGCAAAGTAGGAATGGACACGAACTTGAAATAACGGTGGAGTCATGAGCGGGACAAGGCCAACCGCGATCGAGGTGCGCGGGGCGAGGAAGAACAACCTCAGGAACATTGACGTCGATATTCCGCTGGGGAAGATTGTCGGCGTGGCCGGCGTCTCGGGAAGCGGTAAGTCCTCCCTCGCGCTGGGCATCGTGTACGCGGAGGGATCGCGGCGCTATCTTGAATCGCTCTCCACCTACACCCGCCGGCGGATGACGCAGGCGGAGCGCGCGGAGGTGGACGACGTGCGCTACGTTCCGGCTGCGCTGGCGCTCCGCCAGCGTCCCGGCGTCCCCGGCATCCGTTCCACGTTCGGCACCTCGACGGAACTGCTCAACTCGCTCCGGCTCATGTACTCGCGCCTCGCGTCGCACCGCTGTCCGAACGGACACGACCTCGCGCCGTCCTTGGATGTGGCGGCGGAGCGCGAACTGGTCTGTCCCGCATGCGGCGCGCGCTTCTTCGCGCCCGGCGCGGAGGAACTTGCCTTCAATTCGCAGGGCGCGTGCAAACACTGCGACGGAACGGGCGTGGTGCGCGAAGTCGATCTAGCGACGATCGTGCCGGACGATTCGCTTACGATCGACGAGGGGGCCGTCGCGCCGTGGCAGTCGCTCATGTGGTCGCTCATGAAGGACATCGCGCGCGACCATCTCGGCGTACGGACTGACGTGCCGTGGCGCGACCTCACTGACCGGGAGCGGGACATCGTCCTCCACGCGCCGCCGGAAAAGCACCACATGGTCTACCAGATCAAGAAGGACGGACGCTCCGGCGAGATGGACTTCACCTTCTTCAACGCCATCCACACCGTCGAGAACGCGCTCAAGAACGTGAAGGACGAGAAGAGCATGAAGCGCGTCGCGAAGTTCCTGAAGGAGGGGCCGTGTCCCGATTGCGGCGGCACGCGCCTCTCCGAACGCGCCCGTGCCCCGCTTCTGCGCGGCATTCCGCTCGACAAGGCGTGCGAGATGACGCTGGCCGAGGCGGAGGAATGGGTACGCGGCGTTCCTGCGTCCCTGCCCAAGCCGATGCGCCCGATGGCGGAACGGATCTGCGAGGCGTTTCACGACACGTCACGTCGGCTGATGGAACTCGGTCTCTCGTACCTTTCGCTCGACCGCGCCGCCTCGACGCTCTCCACCGGCGAGCGCCAGCGCATGCAGCTCGCCCGGGCCGTTAGGAACCGGACAACGGGCGTACTGTACGTCCTCGACGAGCCGTCCATCGGACTCCACCCGTCAAATCTGGAGGGGCTGACGGGCGTGATGGACGACCTGGTCGCCGACGGCAACACGGTCCTGCTCGTGGATCACGATACGCAGGTCCTCTCGCACGCCGATTGGATCGTGGAGCTGGGCCCCGGCGCCGGCGCGAATGGGGGGCACCTCATCGCGGAGGGAACGGTGGCCGAGATCGCGAAGAACCCCAAGTCGCAGATTGGACCGTTTCTGGGAAATGTTATTTCAGCCGCAAAGAACGCAAAGATCGCAAAGAAAGAATCTCTGCGTCCTTTGCGTTCTTTGCGGCAAACAATCCCCGTAATCTCACTTTCCACCTCCGCGATCCATACCGTGCAGCCGTTGGAGGTGTCGTTCCCCAAGGGCAAACTTTCTGTCGTGACGGGCGTTTCCGGCAGCGGCAAGACGACGCTGATCCTCGAAAGCCTCGTTCCGGGGCTCGCCGCGCAGATCGGGGGACGTGCACTCCCCGCGCATGTCTGCGCGCTCTCCGCGCCCGGCATCGCGCAGGTGAAGCTCATCGACGCGACGCCCATCGGCATCAACATCCGTTCGACAGTCGCGACGTACGCGAACGTCCATGACGAACTTCGCAAGATCTACGCCCGCACGGCGGACGCGAAGGAACGCGGGTACAAGGCGGGTGACTTCTCGTATAACACGGGCGCGCTCCGCTGTCCGACCTGCGACGGCACGGGCGAAATCAACCTGGACGTCCAGTTCCTGCCAGACGTGGACATTCCCTGTCCCGACTGCCGTGGCGCGCGTTACGCAAAAGCGGCGTTTGCTGTCAGGCGCAAGGGTGTGTCCCTCCCGGAGCTGATGGCGATGAGCGTAGACGAGGCGCTGGAAGCCTGCGCGGACCTTCCGCTCGTCAAAAGTCGCCTTCAGATTCTGCACGACATCGGCCTCGGCTACCTGACGCTCGGAGAGGAGACGCCGGGGCTTTCCGGCGGCGAGGCGCAGCGGCTCAAGCTCGCCAGCGAGATGGGGCGCGGACAGGGCGATTCGGTATTCGTCTTCGACGAGCCGACGATCGGACTTCATCCCCTCGACGTGCGCACGTTGATGGAGGTGTTCCGTCATCTGATCGGCAACGGCGCCACCGTGATCGTGATCGAACACGACCTCGATGTCATCCGCTCGGCCGATTGGATCGTGGACATGGGCCCCGGCGGCGGCAAGGCCGGCGGCCGGATCGTCGCCACCGGCACCCCATCCGAAATCAAATCCTGTCCCCAAAGCGTAACGGGCCGCTACATCTGACGGAACGCGATTCCCCGCACAAGAATGATGAGAAATGCTATACTGTACGCGCCTTGAACGGCAGGTAAGAAAGGAATCACAGTGAAAAAGACAGGCGAACTCGATATCAAGGGAACTGTCGTCCGCGTCGTGAAGATCAACGGCGAGGACTTCGTTTGCCTTACCGACATGGCGAAACTGAGGTCAGAGGATCCAAGTTTTACCATCAACCATTGGATGCGCGCGCGTATGACAATCGAGTATCTTGGTCTGTGGGAGACGCTATACAATCCTAACTTCAAACCTACCGAATTCGGTAGGTTTAGAGAGGAGTGCGGATTGAATACGTTTGTACTCAGTCCGACAAAGTGGATTACAGCCACAAACGCCATCGGCATGGTCGCGCAATCAGGGCGCTATGGTGGAACGTATGCGCGGAGCGATATCGCGTTCAAGTTCGCGGCATGGCTTTCGGTTGAGTTCGAGCTGTATCTTGTCAAGGAGTTTCAGCGTCTCAAGGCGAAGGAACAGGAATTAATCGGTTGGTCGGCAAAGCGGGAGTTGGCGAAGATCAACTATCGCATTCACACTGATGCCATTCAGCAGAACCTCATTCCCGCTTCCGTTACGCGCGCGCAGATGAACATCATCTATGCGAGCGAGGCGGATGTGCTGAATGTAGCCCTCTTCGGTATGACGCACCAGCAATGGCAAGCCGCCAATCCGACGCTCAAAGGCAACCAGCGCGACTATGCCACCATCAACCAGCTCATCTGCATCTCCAACATGGAGAACATCAACGCCGTCATGATTAATGACGGCATTCCTCAGCCACAACGCCTGAAGAAGCTGAACGAAATCGCCATCCAGCAAATGCGCATCCTCTCCGAAGTCGAGGGAAGAAGGCTTCTAAAGTGATAGATGGTACTTAACTCCAGGGATGGTATGGAAAAGAAACGAAGGAGGAAAGAAGTGAGATGAAGAATAACCTTACTAAAGCATTTTCCGATGAACTTCACCAATTCGGGTTAGTGATTGTCAACGTGTTTTCTTGACGTTTCCAGGCCAAGAGCACATGAAGTGCCGGTGAAGCTGGACGAAGACACGACAAGTAATGGAATTTAAAGGAGAACAACAATGAAGCGCAAGAAAGGCAAAACGGAGGCAGCTTCGGCAGAACCCGAATACGATGCACGACAAAGATGAGTACTGTTTCTATGAGGACATCAAGGGCACATGGGGGGCACCGAAATCATGCGCCACGTCAGCCTGGGCCGAAGTTGCAGATGTCCTTTCAAAGGAACTCTCTTCGCAGGGTGATGTCGGCAACGGGATTTCCATCCACGGGCGACAGCTCTCGTCCGAAATTGAAGCAGCTTTGCGATTCGCCGGGCGGCGTGCCGAAGTGATGGATTTCAAAAAGCGTGCCGTCGCGAAAACCGGCGACTACGATACGCTGGTTCATGACCTTATCGAAGGCGGTGACCTTAAGGGAGCGAAGGAGTGGTGTTTTCTTGGAATCAAAGAGCAGGGCGACGCTGCCAGGCGGTGCTTGTGTCGTTTGCCGACAGGCTCGGGAAGGGCGAGGACGAACTGTTGCGCCTTGGTTCTGGCTTCGGCGCGGGCATGGGGACGATGGAGGGAACGTGCGGCGCGCTCGTGGGCGCGGTCATGGTTTCGTCCCTCGTCTCGCCCGATGGCGCGGCGATGAAGAACTCTCGTGCGATCCTGCCGCGCTTCAAGGAACTCTGCGGCGGCGCGACCATCTGCCGCGACCTTAAGGGAATCGACACGGGCAATGTCCTCTGCAGCTGCGAGAACTGCGTCCGCAACGCCGTCCGCGCCGCAGGTGAGGCGTTGGCCGGAAATGGAATGTGGTAGTATGGCAGATATACCTACGACATCAACGACTCTCCTGCGTGACCTTGCGAGTGATGCGCAACATGTGCGCTGGGGCGAGTTCGTCGCGCGTTATCGCCCCATGATGGAGGCGTTCATGTGAGAACGTTTCCCGATGCGCCGGAAGAGAAAGGATATTTCCACAACTACCTGACCGGCGACTTCCGCACTGTGCGTCAGAAGATGTTCTACCTTGGTGAAGACGCCAGCAATTGAGACCGCATCGCAGCCTTTAAGGAGGAGGGCAGGGTAAAGAAGGACGGCAACAATCGCATTCCCATCGGCTTCAGGTAAAGCTGAATGATGACGTGGGGAAAAGTTAACACCCTGAGTTGGGCGAAAACTGATCTTTGCGCCGTGTATAATGAGGGTGTGAAAAGAAAGGATATAATAATGAAAACACTCCGTTCGTCCTGGAACTCTGATCGTATCGCCGCGTGCTGCCAAAAACCGGCGAAACGTCCCCACATTCCGTGCAAAAGGTATCTTTTCGCCCAGTACAGGGGGAAAGAAGTTTCGATCATGGGGGCCTATGGTAAGAAGCACTTCACAATCCGGTTTGATTCTGAGATCGTATCTGCAATCGTCAAAGATGAGAATCTTTATGTTGAAACCATGGATCAAAGTACCTATATCTACAATGCAATCACAGGATTGCTTGTTTCCGCGAATCGTCTGGCGTCTTATGCCGAAAAGAAGTGCGGTCTTGCCGCTTGAGGGCTCAGCAGGTCAATGGGGAACACGTATATGATCATCTGGGATCCAGTTGAGAGATTGGTCTTGCATCTGGCAGCATTGCGTCAGCGGTACCGATGCCTTGTTGACGGACAAGGTGAGTTTCGTGGAGAGCCTCTACCCGTCGGCACGGAGGACGAGATTCTTGCATGGATCAAGGCACGTTACAAGGTAGTAGGCGAACTGTTGCTCATTGACATGAACATCCCCCGCTACAACATTATCTTTTCTGCTTGCGCAGATCAAAAATCAGAGATTACAAATCCCTGATTTGTCGAGATAACTAGCGGGCGGATTTAGCCCGTCGGCATCGGGGCGGCCGCGCGACAGGCGCGGACGCCCCGAAAACTTTTTTCGGATTTTTCCGCGTTTCGCCCTTGACTTCCAGGCGCTACACGCTGACGGACAAGGTGGACGGGAAGACCCGCTGCCTGTACGTCCCCGTGTCGATGGAGTCGGAGGTCCGCAGGTACGCGGAGAACTGGAGGGAGCTGAAGTCGCTCATGCTGGAGATGAGCGAGTGGACTCGGAGGCTCCTGGCGGAGGAGATCGCCGCGACGACCGGAAGAGGCGCAGGCACAAGGAAAAACTCCGGAAAAGGCGCTGCGGGCGCCGGTCGAAAGGCCGCAGGAAGGCCAGGAAGGCGGAAAAGCCGCAGCGCAGGCTGAAAGGGCGTCCCGGGAGGAGGCCGGGGAAGAACCCCTGCGGGCGGAACGCCGCCGAGAAGTTCTTCTGCTGGATGCACCCGATCCTGTCCGGGATAAACGGGCTGTTCTCGCTCGCGCTGAAGGCGCGGGACGAGACGCGCGCCCTCTACGACAACGCGACGCTCCTCTGGACGGTCGTGCTGGGCCTCCTCTGCCGGCGGACGACGCGCAACAAGATGGACGGCGACCGGAACGACCCCGCCTACGCCCCGAACCTGATGCGCCTGTCGATGCAGAGGGACTGGGTGGACGGCGAGGAGCGGACGGCGCCCTGCACGCAGCTGGTGTTCAACTGGCTGGAGAAGGTGAAGATGCGCTACCTCGACATCCTCCTGGCCGAGGTGTTCAGGTCGTTCGTCGAGGCGCAGCTGCTGGAGAAGGCGCTCTTCTGCGGCTGCTTCGTCGTGGTCCTGGACGGAACCAAGGTCGACGAGCGCGTTGTACCAGTGGGGCGGGCGGCTCGCCGAGGACGGTTCGCCCCACCATTCCGCTGCCAAGATGGCGGCTTTCCAAGTCAGTTCCGCCGCCATATCCACCCCTTCCGCGCCGTGATATTACGGTGCGGAACGACCAATTTTGGCAAAAGGGATGTTTATTGCCGCAAACTGTTCACAATGCGGCAGCATGATCTACACGTTCTACATGTTCTACACGGCTAAAAACAAAAGCGAAACCTAAAGCAACCCCCACCTCGTTCCGCAGCGTAATATCGCAGCCCGCGCCGTAATATCACGGTTCGGGCTGTCTTTTTTCTCTGCGCCTCTGCGTGAGATTACGGCTCGGGCGGCGGGTCGCTGACGTTCCTGTAGCCGCTACAAGAACATCGTCATGTAGTGCGGCAGCGTTATCTTCTTGCCGCCCCGTCCGACGTTTCCGCGAATGAACTTGTAGCCGACCTGAACGTCATCGCTCTCCAGAAGCCTGTCGAACGACTCGGATGTCGTGTGGCCGGCCTTGACTTCGATGGGAATGACCGCCCCGTCGCGCTCTATGAGGAAGTCTATCTCGCCGACGGACGAGTTCCTCTGGTGGTAGCAGGGTTCGTAGCCGCGTGCGACGAGCTGCTGGATGACCGCGTTCTCGTACAGCCCGCCCTTGGCGAAGCCCTTGATCGTGTTGTCCACAATCGTTTTCTTGACCTCGAACCCCATCATGGAGGTCAGGATTCCGACATCCGAGACGTACATCTTGAAGCAGTCGTCCGTGCGGTACACGTTCAGCGGCATCGAGGGCGCGGTCGTGTTGAAGCACTGGATGCCGAGCGCGGACTCCCGCAGCCATGCGACAGAGTTCCCGAACTTGCGCGCTGACCCCCCGCTGCCAACTTCGGAATACTTGAACTTCTTGTTCTCGCGGGCGAGCTGCGACGGCAGCGAAAGGTAGCAGGCACGGACTTTGGGCTTTTCCGCCCGAGCCGCGTAGCGCGCGATGTCGTCGAGGTTGGAGTTCTTGATCCGCTCCTGCACCTTGTACGCCTGCGAGAAGCTGTTGCCCTCGATGAACGAGGACACGACCTCCGGCATCCCGCCGACTGCGATGTACTCCCTGAACAGGGAGAGGAACTTCTCGTTGATCGAGGAATCGACGGCCGTCAGCGAGTCGAACGACTCGCGCAGGATTCCAACGGCGTCCTCGCCGTAGCCGAGCGCCCAGAGGAACTCCTCGAAGTCCATCGGACGCATGAAGACCTGGTTCTCGTAGCCGACGGGGATGGACTCCTTCGCCCGCTCCTTTTCAAGCCCGTCGTCGAGGAAGTTGATTCCGAGCAGCGAGCCGGACGCAACGACGTCGGCCCTGCCGTCTATGGCTAGGCTCTTGAGCGCCGTGCGCGCCCTTGGGCAGGCCTGTATCTCGTCGAGGAACACCAGCGTGTCGCCTGGAATGAGTTTGAATCGCGGATAGCGGGCGGTGAATCTCTTGAAGATGACGTCCGCGTCGAGGTTGTCGCCGAAGCATTCAGCGGCTTCCTTGTTCAAGACGAAATTGAGGTAGAGGTATGAAGAGTAGTTCGCATTACCGAAGTAGTCGATGATAAAGGTCTTGCCTACCTGCCTTGCGCCCTTGACAAGCAGGCATTCCTGTCCATGATTGGACTTCCACTCCAGAAGGGAGTCGTAGAACTTGCGTTTTAGCATTGTTTCTCCTTTGTTTCGGAGCGCATTTTAGCAAATTCGCGCAGAGGTGTCAATTGCGGATGCAACTTTCGAGGGGTAGGGTTTTCAGGAATGTGCAACTTTCAAGGGGTTGGATTCTTTGAAACGCGCAACTTTCAAGGGGTAGGATTGCTGGGAACGCGCAACTTTCAAGGGGTTGCCGCTACATCCACCCGTTCCGCGCCGTGATATCACGGTGCGGACCGGGCAATTTAGGCAATAGGGTTACTTATTGCCGCAAACTGTTCACAATACGGCAGCATGATCTACACGTTCTACAGGCGCGGAAGGATTTGTCCAGAAGGCAAGGCCGTATGCAACTTTCCCATTCACCAAGGGCGGGTTGAAACTGGCCACCGATCTGGTGGCGCAGCACGGCGCAGGTCTGTCGGACGACTGCCAGCGCATTCTGGCAAGGTACGTCGTCACCGCCATATCGAGAAAGAAATACGACGAGATGGGCAGTGCCGCGATCAAGGCCGAAGTCGGCGAGATGGCCCGGAAGCTGGCGGAGTCCATCAAGAGTGCCAAGTCCTTCAATGTGGAAGACCCCGAGATGGCCGAGTTCGACGCACAGCTGACGGAATACTGGCAGGACGCCCTTGCAGACAAGAGGAAGGACGGCCAGAATTACGTCAGACACGGTGTCTTCAACCTCTTCATGTTGGTTGACGACAGCGACAAGTACACGATCCAGGGTCCGAAGTGCGAGAATCGTCTCCAGGCAATCCAGAAACTGAAGAACGTTGTCAAGGACTCGGCTCACCGCAAGGCCGTCACCACGGTCATGAGTCAGCAGATGCGGGGCTTTATGGTCCAGAACCTTTCCTCTGGAGGCACGTTGCCGAACACCACGCATTTCACAGGCCTCAGCATGAAGTCCGTGAAGGGTGGCGAACATCTGCTCTCCGTGGACAATACAGACGGTACGTTCGAGGAGGGGCTTGTAAAGGAACGCAATGCGGAGGTCAACCTGAGAATCGAGGGCAAGAAGGCCACCGTGGTCGTAAAGAGCCACGGCGACATACGGCTAAACATCACCGATGCGTATGAATGGCACGACATTCCAATGGGCACCTGCAACTACGAGGCCAGGTTCGAATTCGACCTTTCCGACGAAAACGAGGCCAAGCTGACGAGCGTGCATCTCGGCCAGACCATCCAAGCGTAGGTTCTCTAAGTGACGCGAGGGGGCGAGATATGGTATAATACTCGCCATGGACTTTAAAGAATTCATAGAATCGCTGGGTAAGGCGCTGGGAATGCGCCTGGAAAACGCCGGAGGCGCTTGCGGCCTAGACGTAGACGACGTGACGGTGATACTCCACGACGCCGACGACCTCGTTCTGCTTGCCGCCGAAATCGGTCCGCCGCCACCTGAGGAAGGGCTTGAGACGCTTTTCAGCACCGTTCTCAAGGCCAACTGGCTCTACAGGGGGACGGGTGGCGCGACGCTCGCAATCAACCCGGAGGACGGTTGCATTTGGCTCGAGAAATACAATTTCCTCGAGCGTCTCGACGGCGCGAAGGGCGTGGAGATGGTAACCCGCTTCGCCGAGACCGCCAAAACCTGGCGCGGACTTGTCGCCGACTTCAAGCCCAACGTTCCTTCCGGCGGCAATCCGTCGCATGATCCAGCCTTCGGCGACTTCATGCAGGTGTAGCGGCGCAGCCGGAAAAGGCGAACATCGTTGTAACCTATTGGCGTGTCTGGTGTAAACGGGGAAAAACCAAGACTTTTCAAACAGGAACACAACCATGCCGATTCCAAGTATCACGCTTGCCGAGTTCAACAAGATCGCCTCCGGTCAGCAGAACGCCGGCCAGGTCGATTTCAAGACGAATTCCGATGGCGAGTTCACAGGTGGACTCGTCAAGATAAACAACCACATCATCCGCAAGAGCCTGAACGGCGTCCATTTGACCGGTGAGAGGGTCGTGGCCATCAAGGAGGCGTTCCTCGACGCGCTCCAGAAGGCGAATGTCAGGGCCGAGGATTTACAGACGATCCGCGCGGAGCTGGGGATGTCCGGCGAGCTCAATGCCGACGCGGACGCGAAAGCGGCGCTGCCGTCGAGGACATGTTCAACAAAAACTTCACAGGCAAGGACAGTACATCGCTGGGTATGTCCGCGAAGTCCATCTCGCAGGAGATCGGCGGCAGCTTCTTTGAATTCTTGGGGACCACGTTGAACCGTCTCGTCAAGGGCGCGAAGGTGCTCGGCGAAAACGACGACAAGAACACCAACGTTGACAACATCCCGCTCCCTGAAGAAGAAGAGAATCAAATCGACCTCGAAGTCTAGCGTGCAAAAACATGGAAAACATTAGATTGACATTGAAGGAGATCGGCGCGAGGAACGGGCTGGAAATCGCGCTCGACGAAAACGGAGCCTGTACGCTGGAGCTGGACGACGGACGCGTCGTGCTGCTCCAGGAACGCGCCGACGTCAACGAGCTGGACTTCGTTTCGCCGCTCGGGCCCGTCCCGGAGGAGGCCCGTCCGGACGTCTTCACCGAACTTCTCTCGGCGAACTTCTACTGGAGGGAGACGTTCGGGGCGACGCTTTCGTGGAACGCCGATCTCGATGAGGTCGTCCTCATCTATCCGCTACCGCTTGCCGACGCCACTTCCGGTTCGGTGGAGACGGTTTTCATGCGGTTCATGGATCTCCAGGCCGCATGGGCGGAGCGGCTCGCCAAGGCAATCGCCGCCGCGCAGGAGGAAGATAGTAACCTTTTCCGGTTTCGCGTGTAAACAAGGTGTCGGAACAATGCGTGAAAGGAACTAGAACATGTCATTGACAATAAACGATTACAAGAACTGGGCCGCGGAGAACCAGCGCTCGACGGTTGTGTTGAACAACGACGCCACCGGCCTCGTCAAACAGTCGGCCCGCATCGGCCGTGTAGGTCGCCTGTTGTTCAGGGGCACGGTCAACGAACTGCGCGGTGCCGTCATGAAGGACTTCACGCGCGCGCTCAGCTCCAGATACGGCGTCTCCATCGCGCAGCAGGCCATTTCGATGGCGGGGCTTACCTCGAAGTCGGAGCTGAAGGGGTCGAAAATCGCACGCGCCATAGACGCCGCCAAGAGCATCCGCGCGCAGATGCTGCAGCCGGCGGAAGGGCAGACGCTGCGCCTCGGCAATACCGAAGTCTCCCGGAATGCGGTCGCGGGCTTTATCGGGGACAAGGACAACGCGGTGACGAAGCTCCTGAAAGAGCATGCCGTCGCCGTCCAGCTGCTCGGGGAGATGCCGCTCTGCGAGGCCGAATACAACGACTTTCACGACCGTTTGTGGGATCTCGTGTCCAGGCTCACCAATCTCATCGACTCCGACAATATCCCCGAGGACGTCCCGGCCGAGGATTTCAAGAGCACCGTGAGAGGGCTTATCAAGGCTCTGACCGACAAGGACGCAGAGGCCCACGAACTCATCAACAGCCAACCGCTCGGCGAGACGAACCTCAACGAGTACAAGGAGGTCTGGTGCGAGGCCGCCACCCATGCGATGGTAAATCTTGCCAGCGATGCAGTCGCCAAAGGAGAAAACAACGCTGCGGCTGCGATCACCCGTGCGATTATAGCCCTTGGTGGCGATAACGACGTGCGCAGACAGTTCAACGACAGCATTGTCCAGTTCTCGCACGGCACCTCCAAGAACTACGTCGCGCCGTTCGTCATCAACTTGATCAACAGGCAGTTCGCGGCGGAGAACGTCAGGAACTTCAGAATCGGCAAGGCGGACCTGATCAAGAAGATCGACGCCGGATTCCAGAAGAACCTGAACGAACGCCCCTGGCTGACGGTCGACAAATCCATTTTGTCCACACTTGGCAAACGCCCCGTTTCCCTCAAGAGCACGATTGCGCCCGCGGAGCAGCTCGGGCACGCGAAAGGGTCGGACCGTGGCCCGATCGCGTCACGTTATCCCATCTATGTCCACGGCTACATGTGCGACAGCTCGAAGGCAGATCACGCCGTGAACCTTTCCGTCACGAGCATCGCCGTCGGCGATCCGGACGGGGCGCACCGCACCGCGTTCACCGGCGTCCGGCACGGCGTGCACTCCGCATGGGGGATCCGCGACGCCAACGCGCGCGCCGCCGCGAACGCCCGTCGCGCCGAGGAGGCCGTGATCGCCGCGTTCTTGGCCAAGTTCGACGCTCCCGGCAACCCGCAGGACCTCCCGGCCCAGGGCGAGGACGGCACGACCACCGTGGACCTGAAACTCACCTCGGTCTCGCTGCTGACGCCTGGCTCGGCGCGCCATTTTTACGCAAGGGGAAGCGACAAGGACGAACGCCGGATGCTCATGGACCAGAGTGCCGCTTGGGAGTCGGTCGAGCAGAACGGCGTGGAGTTCCAGTTCAAGGGGCGGACTGTCAAAATCCGCCCGCGCATTCTGAAGTTCAACTTCGGCGTCAACGAAGGCGCCATAAACAAGGTCTTCAGGCTGACGCCGAACATGTTCGGCGGCTGGGACATTTCCAAGAAGATGAATAAGACCGCCATCTCGGCCCTCGGAGAGGAAGTCAACGCATTCCTCCATTCGAACGCCGACCAGCGCACGAAGGACGCGGCTCTCACGCTTTTCAACCAGTGCCAGCAGGTCTTGGACGACAAGGCAGAGCGCAAGGACAACCACGACGCCTTCAAGGTCGCGGCCCGCGTCGCGGTGTTGAGCAACCTCATCGGGAAGGTGCCGTGCTGGAACTGCAAGAGCGGGAAGGACCGCACCGGCCAGATGGACGTAGAATGCAAGTTCCTCGCCACCCTGATCGCGCGCGGCGAGCCGATTCCCGAGCCGGGCGCGCGGCTCTCGAAGGAGCATCAGATACTCCTGCGCTCGATTGCGCTCGAAGGCGGCAATTTCGAGATCCAGAAAATGAACACGGCGATCGCGGGCTTCAAGACGGGTTCCATCAATTCCGTCACCGAGAGACTCGGCGGCAGCGAGTACCGCCAGTTCCACCGTGGAGGTTCCGACCACGTCAACGTGTGACGCCGTTCCCGCGCGGGCCGCCCGGCAAGTATCCGGTTCTCACGCTGGCCTCCGCCGAGGCTGCGGCGGCCGTCGTGCCGAATCTGACGTTGGATGCGTCAACGGTGACGGGCGATAGTGCAAGGAGCAGCTTGAGAAGATCAAGGCCGATGCCATCGTCCAGCTCGACAAGTATTCATCCGGCCCAGCCCTTATCGCCGAGTGGCATATCGGGGTGGCGGGCGTCCCGCCCGCAACTGGGACAACGGGCATTTGCCCGTTGAGGCAACTGGGACAACGGGCGTCCCGCCCGTTGCGCTCCACCGCCTCGTCCTCGTGTTCCACGGCGGCGACTGTGTGCTGAGCGAAGAAGTGTAAGCTTGTCAGCCGCTTTTTGTTTTCCTTTGTGCTTTGCTTTTAGAAGTGGTTTCGTATTTCGCAGGTGCCATTTCGTATATTGTAAGTCTTTTGTGTTGATACCCGCAAGGGCGATATGGTAAAATAGTGGTGACTCGAAAAACTAGCGGAAATTTATAATGACAATTTCCAAAGAATGAGAGGAAACCGATGAAAACAGAACGCATGTCAGCGCGCTTCGGCGCAATCGGGAAGTCCGCGCTTGTCGCGGTCGCAATCTGTGTGGCGGCGCCATTGTCGTCGTTCGCCGCCGCGAAGTCGGCGACGCTGAAGGCCGCGGGCTACACGAGCTCGACGACGCTCACGGACTTCCAGGCGCTCGTGAAGCTCTCGGAGGGCGACGACTACGGCTTCTCATACAACGAGGCGGGCGGCTCGTCGCATTACATCTGGTTCACGAGCGCGGACGGCACAACCGTCTATCCGCACGAGATCGACAAGTGGGATACGTCGGGCGACTCGTTCGTGTGGATGCGCCTGCCGGAACTCAAGAAGGGCACGACCTTCAAGATGCATTGGAGCGATAGCGCGGGCGACGTCCAGTCCGCCTCCGGCAACGTCTGGGATGGCTACGTCGGCGTCTGGCACATGAACGAGACAGGCACGACCGCCGAGCCGGACTCCACGGCAAATGGACTCAACGCCGTTCCTTACATCACAAGCGGCACGGCGAACATCAACAGTGACGCAAATGGAAAGGTTGGTTCTGGTCGGGCGAACATCGCGAACGCGAACCTGAGGGTGTCGAACTACAAAGACACGCTGACAACCCAGACTGCTTTCACCATGAGCGGATGGTTCAAGCAAAGTGCCACGAACAATTCCTGGCCGCGTCTCTTCGTAGGCAATCCCAGCAACGGCGATCGTACCTGCTGGGAACTGTGGCGCGAAAGTGCCTCCGCTTTGAATGCAATCGGCAACGGCACTTCGAAAACGGTTTCGTGGTCTGTGTCCCTCGGTACGGACTGGCACTACCTCACGCTTGTTTATAACGGCACTACCGCGACGCTCTATGACAACGGGGTCGGTATGGGCGACAAGACCATAAATACGCCGCAGCACAAGACGTATCTCTCTATCGGCGGAGCTGGCACGACGGCCGACCGCAGCTTCGTCGGCACGTTCGACGAGGTACGCATGTACAACGGCGCAATGACAGCGGATCGCGTTGCGGCCGACTATGCGACGATGAACGACCCCACGGCGTTCATCACGCTTGCCTCTGCCCCGCAGGCGGCCACGCTCACGCACCGCTGGTCGTTCAACACCGACGGCTACGACTACACCGATTCGATCACGGGCGCTGCCCCTGCAAGTAAGTTCGGCAACGATGGGAGCCGTAAAACACAAGGCGGCAAGCTCGTTCTCACGGGCAGTGGAAGCGGACAAGGTTCACTCGGTCTCGGCAAGAACCTTCTCGGTTCGGGCGACGCGACGGTCGAGATATGGGCGAGCCATGACGCCGTGAAGAATTACGCCCGCGTGTTCGACTACGGCAACGGCTCATACGGAAAAAACCCCAACCAGACGGATTGCTTCATTTTCGCGTGGAGCGCCGGAACGGAGGTGTCCAGGGACATTGTCCTGCTGAAAAAGGCGAATGCCACGGCGTTTGAGAGGCACGGTACGATGTCCGCCATGGAGTGGGGGAAGCAGTACTACTTCGCGGTCACGTTCAAGGATAATGACGACGGTTCCTCCACGATCAAGTGGATGCGGCGCGATGCCGTCACGGGTGCGCTTGAGCGGTACAAGGAGGAGACCGTTTCCGGCTGGACGCTGGCCACACTAGCCGCGACGAACCCCGACTTTTGGCTGGGCGTGTCGAAATACAATAGCGACCATGATGCCAATGCGAGCTACGACGAGGTTCGTATCTGGAACGGCGCCCTCGGCGAAGACCAGCTGGCGGCGAACGCGGCGATGGGGCCGAACGCCTTCACGACCGGCCTCTCCGAGGGATTCAACCTTGCGGCCGATGCCGTGTTCCGCGTCCCTTCGGCCGGCTACACGGCTTCCGGTCCGGTCACGCTCGGCGCAGGGTCCAAGCTGCTCTTCGACACCGCGTCGTTCGACGGCCAGTCCATCACCTTCTCCGCAACGGGCTTTACGGTCCCGTCGGGCGGCCTCCTCGACTACGTGGAGCTGACGGACTCCGTGAACTTCACGGCAACTCTCTCCGGGAACGCGATCACCGTGACGCGCAACGCTTCCGCGCCCGTCACCGCGCAGTGGACGGGCGCATCCGCGCCGGCGTCCGCCGCCGACCTCGCGGTTGCGGCGAACTGGACGTGTTACGACGCTTCCGGCACCGTCGTCCCGAACGTGGTTCCCGGCGCGGCGACGACCATCGTGATACCCGACTGCACGACCTCGTTCACCATCCCGTCCGACGCGACGCCCACCTGGGCGGGAATCCGCTTCGGCGGACACTCCGGCACGAAGTGGGGACAAAACGGCTCGAACGGGACTGGCTCCTCGTACACGTGGCGGGACACCGCCCTCAAGGACTATGCGTTCAAGGGCGACGGCGACCTCGCCAACCTCACCGGTGCAAACACGTCCTGGCAGACCACCAACATGCAGGGCAAGCGCGTCCGCTTCGACGGATGGGTCAACATCCCGGCGGAGAAGGCGGGCAGGTGGTACCTGTCGCAGGCGTTCGACGACTACTTCACGTTCGCGATCGACGGCGAATGGGTGCTGCACAGCAACAACTACAATTACTACACCTACTTGAACTATGACGTCACGCCCGGCTGGCACCGCTTTACGGTCGTCTGCGGCGACACCTTCGGCGGCTTTGGGTCCGGCGGCATCACCGTGGGCGGCGTGAAGGTGCCGTTCTCCTTCTCCGTCAACGGCGGCGCGGCGCAGCGGTTCGACCAGCTGACGCAGGGCTCCGGCGACAGCACCGTGCAGCTCGCGGCGGACTGCGACTGGAGCGCCTTCGGCACGATTAACCTCTCGAACGGCACGGTCATCGACCTCAACGGACACAACCTGACGATCTACGACATGTCCGCCGACTTCCTCGGCGCGATGATCACGAACACGTCGGCGACCACATCGACACTCTACTTCGGAAGAGATTACGAATCCAGCGCTGCCAGCATCCAGGAACTCGTCAAGGGCGTCGGCAGTTCGATCATCGTGGCGCAGAAGGGCGCCATTGTCCCCGACTGGACATGGACGGGCGCGCAGGATTCGGCGTTCGCGACTGCGGGCAACTGGGCGAAGGGCGCCTCCGTCGCGACCGATCTCGCGGGCGCCGTGATCGGCCTCCCGTCCGGCGTGTCGCAGACGTTCTCCTACGTCACGTGGGACCCCGTCGCGCTTTCCACGACCACGTTCCTTGTGGAGGGATCGGCGGCGTTCAACGACGTGGGCGGGTTCTACCTGAGGAAGCTCATGATTGAGGCGACAGGCCGGATCACGTACGACCCGACGAAGTTCACCTTCCGCCTCGCCATGCCTCCGGCGTTCGCCTCCGGCGCGAAGATCGCGCTTGCGTCCAAGTACGCCGCCAACACGAAGGGCCGGTTCCTCCTGATGACGTGGGACTCCGGATCGCTCGAAATGGACGCCGCGGCGCTCACCGACGTGTTCGACACCTCGAGCGCGAACGGCACGAACCCGAAGGTGTGGGCGGAGAACCTCGAGGGCGGCGGCGGACGCCTCTGGCTCGACCTCGACTACGGCGCGACGAAGGTGCGGGTGAACGTGCTGCCCGTCGGCGACTCGATCACGCACGGCAACGACAACGGATGGGGCAACTGGCGCACGGGTCTCATGAAGAAGCTCGCCGCCGCCGGATACGAGCCGATCGCGAAGGGCCACCGCTTCGACCAGAGCCACGACATCTGCGGGGCGACGATGCCGGACGAGTGGATCAACCACTCCGGCATCGGCGCGCAGCGTCTCATCACCGCCGGCGGCGGGGCCGGAACGATCGACGCCATCGAGAACTTCCTCGACCAGGCGGGCGACGTCGATTTCGTGCTGTGCAAGCTCGGCACGAACGACATCTGCGGGAACACCCTGCCGGAAACGCTGTACGCGGCGTGGACGAACCTCGCGTGGAAGATCCTGAACCAGAAGCCCGCCGCGAAGTTGATCGCGGGCGCGGTGGTCGATATCGACAACGCCACCTGGAACCAGCGCGTCATTTCCTACAATTCGATGGTGAGCAACGCGATCGCGAGCGCCATGTTCCCGGCGAAGCGGGCGTACTTCGCCGACCTCTACACGCCGTGCTACCGCCGTGACTCGAACGGCAACTACATCGAGGGGACGTTCTACGACGACGGGGTCAACACACTCCATCCCGACTGGCCCAACACGGACAAGATCGCCGACGCCTATTGCGCCTCCATCCTCGGCGCGCTCGCCGACGACCCCAGCTTCACGCCCGGACAGGCGGAGGCGAACGTCCCGACGATGAGTGGCGCGGAGAGCAACGTGCCTGCCGCCTACCTCGACGGCTTCGCCCGCGCCCGCGTGTTCGACGTGGCGGCGTACAACGGCACGAACCTCGCTACGCGCGGAAGCGTCCCCTACGAGGACTACAGCGGCTCCACCGCCGTCACGCAGGGTATCGGCCGCGTGGGCTACTACATCGAGCTGAAGCGCAAGGACGACGGCGTACACCAGTACCACGGCCTGACGCGCTGGCTCTGGGTCTCGATGGACGCATTCGGGGACAGGACGATCGACATGGTCGGCGTGCCGCTCGCCAAGGTCTATCAGGGCGCGGCGGCGCACCTGAAGGTGGCGAGCAACATGCCCGGCATCGGGCAGGTCGCGGCGGACGGAGAGGGTGCGGACGGCTGGATCGAGTTCTGGCCAAGTTCGTATTCCGAAGGCGGAAGCGGACTCGCCGGCGCTCCGGCAAATACATACAAGTACGACTGGAACGACACCCGCGCCGACAACATGTCCGGCTGGGGCTCCATGCAGGTGCATCTCCTCACGCCCGGCGCGTCGAATCCCGCGCAGGTGCTGTTCGCGTTCAACGGCTGGACGAAGGCCGGCGGCTATGAGATCGGCCTCGGCAACCTTGCGAACCAGTATCTCGGATCAATGGACTGGACGTTCTCGTCGGACGCGTCGAAGTTCGGCGGCGCGCAGAGAATGTCCGCCGCCGCCTACGAAGTGGCGCGGATAGAGGTGTGGACGGCTGAGCCCGCCGAACACAAGACCGCCCGCTGGACCGGCGCGGGAGACGGCGAATCCCTCGACAGCCCCGCCAACTGGCGCGTGACGCTGGGCGAAACGGTCTTCGACAACGCCATCCCGGACGGCAACACCGTCGTCCTGATCGAAGGGCAGGGCATTGACCTGCAGCTTCCCGTCGGCAC
>CADCOC010000075.1:38011-39910 GCA_902802945.1 uncultured bacterium
CAGCTTCCCGTCGGCACGACGCTGACATGTGCGGGATTCGAGATCGGCGACTGCACGCTTGCGGCGGACTGCGACTGGCGCGGGCTTTCCGTCAAGCCCACAATCACCGGCACGGCGGACCTCAACGGGTACAACCTCCTGCTGGCGCAACTGGCGGCAGACTACAACGGCGTGTTCACGAACGGCGTGGCGGCGACGACGAGCGAGGTGCGGCTGACGGTTCCAGACGCGAGTTACACCTCGTTTGGCGACGGGACGTTCATAGACAACGCCGCGAATCTGTCCCTTGCCAGCAACGTGCGGATCGCACTCGTGAAGGAGGGAGACGGGACGTTCTCCTCTTCCGGCTTCTCGCTCGGCACCCAGGCGTACGAGGTCGATTTCGTGCAGACGAACGGCACGGCCAACCACACGTCGGCGCAAATCGGCATCAGCGGGCACCATGGCGTTTACAGGATGTCAGGTGGGACGGTCAAGGCTACTGGTGATTTTGAAGTCGGGCCGAACGGCGTGGGCGAGTTCCTCCAGTCCGGCGGCAGCGTGACGCTTCAGAACTGGTTCAACATCGGACGCTACAAGAACGGCAACGGCACATACACCATCACGGGCGGCTCGCTCCTCGTGAACAAGGCTTCCAACGGCGGTGCTGACAAGGTGTATGTTGGCAATGCCAGCAATTCCAGTGGTACGCTCAACGTCGGCGGCAGCGGTCAGGTGCAGTTCTCGTGCCACCTCTCCCTTGGTTCTCAGCTCGACGGCAACGGCGGCAAGGGCTACGTGAATGTCTCTGGGAATGGAAACCTGCTGACGACGGGCAACATCTGGATTGGCCAGACCGGCGGCGAAACGGGCGAGTTCAGGCAGACGGGCGGCATCGCCCAGTGCAACGGCACGACTTATGTTTGCAATGAGGACAACAGTTCGGGATTGCTCGACATCAGCGGCACGGGCGAGTACCGGGCGGCGGGCGGCATGACCGTGGGCGCCAACGGCACTTTGAACGTCCACGACGGCGGACGGCTTGTCGCCAAGAGCATCAGCACGAGCAAGTCCACGGCCAAGGCAACGTTCGACGGCGGCACGGTCGTGCTGACCAACATCACGGACGGGGCGTCGCTCTTCGGCGGCTTCTCCTCCATCACGGTAGGCGCGGGCGGTCTGACGCTCGACACGGCAGGCCACAACGTGACGATGGCAACCGCGAGCAACGTGCTGGCGTCCGCCGGAAGCACGTTCACGAAGACAGGAAACGGAACGTTGTCCGTCGGTTCCCTGCCGCAAGTCGATGCGGTCTCGGTCGCGAAGGGCACGCTCGCGCTCTCCGCATCGTACGACAATACCGCGATGCTCGCGCACCGCTGGTCGTTCAATGGCGAGGGCAACGACTACACCGACTCGATTACGGGCAATCTCCCTGCAGATACGTTCGGCGGCGATGCCACCAAGCGTGCGACCACGGGCGGCAAGCTCGTCCTCAGGGGTAACGGTTCGGGGCAGGGCTCGCTGAATCTCGGCAAGGGGCTTCTGGGTTTGGGCGACGCGACGGTCGAGATATGGGCGAGCAATGACGCCGTGAAGCATTACGCCCGCGTGTTCGACTACGGCAACGGCTCATACGCAAGCAACCCCGGGCAGACGGATTGCTTCTTGTTCATCTGGAGCACCGGAACGGATGCAACCAAGGACATTGTCCAGTTGAAAAAGAATAATACCGCTGTGGTTAACAAGTCCGGTACGATGTCCGTCATGGAACTCGGGAAGCAGTACTACTTCGCGTTCACGTTCAAGGCCAACGGCGACGGTTCCACCACGATCAAGTGGGTGCGGCGCGATGTCGTCACGGGTGCGCTTGAGCGGTCCGATGAGGCAACAGTTTCCGACTGGACGCTTGCCACCCTT
>CADCOC010000076.1:0-22131 GCA_902802945.1 uncultured bacterium
AAGAGAGGGTGCTGCCACCTCTAACGACACCACGTTTGTGGATGTCGGAGTAGAAAACATTAAAATACTGGAGGTATATTCTAGATGAAAAGTGCTTCGTTCGCTGTGGTAATAGTTTTGGCCACATCGATGGTTTCGGTTTTTGCGCATACTCCAGCCCAAACTAATGCGGTTGTCAGAGGTGCACTATTAAACTTCATCAATTATTCCAGCAAGAGACTTGTCAATCTTCCGCGAAAAGTCTCCCCTACAGAAGTGCCTGACAACTGGTATAATTTCCTTGGGGGATACATGAACGATGGCTGGACGCTCGAGGAGAAAAAAACAGCATTTGAATGGTATTTAGGGACGCTTGGAACAAATGACTGCGTTGCGATGTCTGGCGAGGACCGTAATCTTGTCCGTGCGGCGCTTATTCAGTGCAAATCGCTTCATCACACTAACTGTGTTCCTGCGATGAGGGCGCTTGCGCTAAATCCTAGGGGAATATTTAGAGCACGAGCAATAACATTAGCAATTGAATTTGGAACCGTAGACAGCAACATGACAACTTTTGTCGAGACGATAATGACCAATTCAATGGATTACATTCTTCATGAAAGAAAAACAGCAAGTTCAAAGTATGCCAGCAGGTTATTGACTTTTAATGCAACAAATGCCGTCCAACTAGCATCAAGAGAGGTAGGAGTAAGAATGCTTTACAGCAATAGGTTACTGGAATCGGGAACTGGCTCAATAATTGACAAGGCATTTCTTAAGTACATAGACGGATATGAGCTTAGCTCAAATCGTCTCGCATACGCAATTAACGCACTTACATACCCAGCCAGTGCGAGGGTATTCGGTGATTATTTCACTACCGTTACCAACCAACTTCTTTCCTCAGGCCAGCCGTTACCATGGATTGACTTTGGCGGTGACGGCAATTGACATAATGAAAGGAGTTCCTGTTAACAAGGAAGGTATATGGCTATTGACGTAAAAGAACTGATGGCGAAGGTGGGGAAGATTCGAATCCTCACCAACCGCCTGATTGACGACCAGCTGAGCGGCGACTACCACTCGACCTTCAAAGGCCAGGGCGTGGAGTTCGACGAGGTGCGCCCGTACGTGGCCGGTGACGACGTGCGCGCGATCGACTGGAACGTGACCGCAAGAACCGGCGCGCCGTACATCAAGCGCTACAGCGAGGAACGCGAGCTGACCGTGCTGTTCATGGTCGACGTGAGCGGCTCGCAGTCGTACGGCAGCGCCACGCGCTCGAAGGCCGAGCTTGCCGCCGAGGTGGCGAGCCTCCTCGCCCTCACCGCGATCCGCAACCAGGACAAGATCGGGCTCATCCTCTTCTCCGACAAGATTGTGAAGTACATCCCGCCGCGTAAGGGACGCCAG
This sequence comes from uncultured bacterium, assembly GCA_902802945.1. Taxonomy (GTDB): domain Bacteria; phylum Verrucomicrobiota; class Kiritimatiellia; order RFP12; family UBA1067; genus RUG572. The sequence goes on from CADCOC010000076.1 coordinate 1,393, forward strand.
AGCGTGATGCGCCTCGTGCGCGAGGTGCTTGCCGCCGAGGACGACGCGACGGGCGGTACGGATATCGCCGGAGCGCTGAAGTTCCTCAACGGCGTGCAGAAGCGCCGCGCCGTGGTGTTCCTCGTGAGCGACTTCCAGGCCACGGGCTACGAGAGGGAACTGCGCGTGACGGCACGCCACCACGACGTGATCACCATCCCGGTGAGCGATCCCGCCGAGAGCGAACTGCCGCGCGCCGGCCTCGCCGAACTGGAGGACCCCGAGACGGGCGAGTTGCTGCTCGTGGACACCTCCGACGACGCCGTGCGTCGCGCGTTCGCCGAGACGGCGGCGGAGCAGGTCGCGTCTCGCGACCGCTTCTTTGCGCGCAATGGCATCGACAACGTGCCCGTGGCCACGGACAAACCCTATATTCAAGCCATCCGGGCGCTATTCAAGAGGAGGGCCAGCAAGCGATGAAAACGATGTGGTCGTATTTTTGCCACAAAGAACGCATAGGTCGCAAAGTGAGTATGGTGCGTTTTTATGCTCTTTGCGCCCTTTGCGTTCTTTGCGGCTTGATTGCTCCGCTCAGCGCGGAGCAGGTGGCTGACCTCTCACGCGATGGGGTGGGCATTACGATTGATGCGGAACCGCGTGCGGTGGATATTGCGCGCGACTTCTACGTCACGGTCACGCTGTCCACGCCGTCCGGCGTCACCGCCGAGCTGCCCGACCTGCGCGATCGCTTCCAGGGTTTCCGCGTGGCCGAGAACTTCGCCGAGAAGCCGGTCACGGACAAAGACGGGCGTACGACGACCGTCTCGCGCTGGCGTCTCGAACCTGATCCCCTCGCGCGTCGCTACCGTCTTGCGCCGTTCGCCGTACAGTCCGGCAACGGTTCGTTCGCAACGTCGCCCGTGCTCTTCGACTCTCCCGCAGCCCGCGAAGCGGTGACGGGCGAGATCGAGGTTGACCCCACGCGAGACCTTCCGCCGTTTAGCTGGAAACTCGTCGGCATCTGCGCGGCCGCACTTGCGGGATTACTGCTAGTCCTTGCACTGCTCTACTTCATCTTCCGCAAGATCCGCCTAGCGGTGCGCGTCCACAGGATGAGCCCGCTCGAGCGCGCGCTCTACGAACTCGACAAGCTGCTCAAGAAGGGACTCCCCGGACGCGGCTTCTACAAAGACTTCTACGTGGAGCTCACGATGGTCGTGCGCCGCTATATCGAACGCCGCTATGGCGTGCGCGCACCGAACCTCACCACGGACGAGTTCCTGCGTGCGGCCGGCGCGGATCCCGCGTTCCCGCAGACGTCGATTGCAGAGCTGAAGGCGTTCCTCGAATCCGCCGACCTTGTGAAGTTCGCCGGACTGGAGGCCACGCCTGAAATGGCGGACGGTGCCACGGGGAAGGCGCGTAACTACCTAACCGTCGACAGCGGACGGAAGGAGGAAATGAAATGAACTTCAGCTTTGCCTGGCCGCTCTGCTTCCTCCTGTTCGCGCCCCTCGCGCTCGCCGCGTGGCGGATGCTGCGTCGCGGACGCCGCGCGGGCATCAAGTTCGCGCCCGTTGGGCGTCTTCCAGCGAAGACGGCAGGTTGGCGCGCGCGCGTGGCCAACCTGTCCCCCTGGTTCTTCCTCGTCGGCGCCGCGTTGCTCGTCGTGGCGGCCGCACGTCCGCGCACCTCGCTTGCGCGCAGCTCGCGCAGCGTGGACGCCATCGCAATCGCCATGACGGTGGACGTGAGCGGCTCGATGGAGGCGCTCGACTTCATGGCACCTGGCTCTCGCACGGAGCGGACCCGCCTCGACGTTGTCAAGGAGGTGTTCGCGAAGTTCGTCAAGGCGCGCCCCGACGACCTCATCGGGCTCATAACGTTCGGCGGATACGCATCAACCCGCGCCCCGCTCACGGCTGACCATGAGGTGCTGCTGCACGTCCTCAAGGGCGTGCAGGTGCCAACGGTCGCGTATGACAGAAGCGGACGCCCCGTCGACCAGGAGGAGACGATGACCGCGATCGGCGACGGCCTCGCAACGGCCATCGCGCGCGTGAAAGACGCGGAGATGAAGTCGAAGATCGTGATCCTTCTCTCGGACGGCGTATCGAACACGGGCGCGGTGGAGCCTGACGCTGCTGCGGCGGCAGCCGCCAAGCTCGGCGTCCGCGTGTACACGATCGGCGTGGGCACGCATTCGCGCCGCACGCCGTTCCGGGCGCGCGATGTGTTCGGTCGCACGAGGATACAGTACGCGGACATGTCCTTCGACGAGTCGCAGCTCAAGTCGATCGCCGCCAAGACGGGCGCGCGCTACTTCGGCGTGCGCGACGAAGGCGCTCTGAAGGCGGCGCTCGAGGAAATCGACTCGCTGGAGAAGACCACGCTGGACCGCACGGTCTACCAGCGCTGGAACGAGTATTTCCCGCCGTTCCTCCTCGCGGGGGCGTTCCTCGTGCTGTTCGCGGTTTCACTTCAAATGTTGGCTTCCCGGAGGTTGGTATGAAGTTCGTCTATCCCTGGATGCTCGCGCTTGTGGCGATTGTGCCGGTGGCGGGCGCGTTGTGGGTGTTTCTGCGTGCGCGGGCCGACAAGCGCCTCGCCGCGTTCGTCGCGCCTTCGCTGCAGGCGCGTCTGCTGCCGCGCCATCCGCGGCTCTTCAGCCTGCAGGCCGTCCTGTTGCTCACGGGGCTTGCATTCGTATTCTTCGCCGCGTCGCGTCCACAGTGGGGCCAGTCGGAGCAGAAGGCGGAAGTCCGGTCGCGCAACGTCGTGATCGCGCTCGACGTGTCGCGCTCGATGCTCGCGGAGGACGTGCGTCCGAACCGCCTCGAACGCGCGAAGGCCGACCTCGCGGACCTGGTATCGTCGCTCGACGGCGACCGCTGTGCGCTTGTCGCCTTCCGCCGCACGGGCGTGCTGCTGTGTCCGCTCACCACCGACTACGCCTTCATTCGCAGCGCGATCGAGGATGCCGGTCCCCATTCCGCGCCGCGCGGCGAGACTGACCTCGGCAGCGCGATCAGAACGGCGCTCGGCGCGCTCGATCCCGCGAAGGACGAGCACAACGCGATCATCCTCATCTCCGACGGCGGCGACCTGCGCGGCGGCGCGCTTCAGGCGGCGGAGGAGGCGAAGAAGCGGTCCGTGCCCGTGTTTACGGTCGGACTCGGCAACGACGCGCTGGAGAGCTCGGTGCCGGACGCCTCCGGCTCGGGCGTGCAGATGTACCAGGGCAAGGCCGTGAAGACGCGCCTCGAGCACGACACGCTTGACCGTATCGCGCGCGCAAGCGGCGGACGCTACGTGCCTCTCGCGACGGCCGGCACTGCCGAGACTACGCTCGGCGCCATCTACCGCCGCTTCCTCCGTCAGGTGGCCGAGGAGGACCTTGCCGAGGAAGAGGAGCTGCGCGCGACTGAGCGTTTTGGCTGGTTCCTCGTGCCGGGCCTGCTGCTGGTTCTCCTTGCGGGGATGTTCTCGCGCGGACGCTTCGCGGGCCGTACGGCCAGAAGGGCGGCGGCGGTCGCTCTGCTCGCCGTACTGTGCGGCGGCATACATGCCGCCGAAACAAATGCACCTCCATTGATTGCGGAAAGCGAGCGATCCGAAAACAAGCAGGGCACGCTCCTCGATGACCGCGAGGTCTGGAACAAGGGCGTGGACCTCTACCGCGCTGGCGACTACACGAACGCGCTCGCCACGTTGCGCACGCTCATGCTCAGCCGCACGCACGGCGCCCGCGCGTCGGAACTCGTCGGCGCGATCCGCCATGCGGACAGGCTCGCCGCGCGCGCGCAGGCGAAGGACGCGCAGGGCGTCCACGCCGAGAGCGCCGCGATCGAACCGCTTCGGCGCGCGCTCGCCGCCGGCGAGGAAAGTGCCTGGGCGATGCAACGTGCGTTGCGCGCCGCGCCTGACGATCCGCGCGCGAACCGCAACTTCACACGCGCCGTTGACGGACTGAAGGAACTGCGCGACGAACTGCATGTGGAGGAGGTGCTGTCCCGCGCGAAGGGAAAAGATCCGAAGTCGCAGATGTCGGAGGCCGCGCGCGAGGCGCTCGCGCTCCTGCAGGCACAGACGGGCGTACTCACGAACGAGGCGGCCGTGGCCATCGCGCGCAGCGAGGATCTTGCTAAGCGCGCGGAGAGTCTGGCGGACGCACTCATCCCACTCAAGCGCTCGGTGTTGGAGTCCGTCACGAACGCGCAGCAGGCGGCGGAGATCGTGGGCGACGTGGAGGCGACGCGCGACGCCACGTTGCGCGCGGCGGACCAACTCGCCGACATGTCGCCCGACGCGGCGCTGAACCTTTCAACGGCAGAGAGCGCCTTCCACCGTTACTGGAAGGGACTGCTTGACCCGCCCGAGGCGTTGGTGGAGGCTATCCGCGCGCAATCTAACGTCGTCCTGCGCGCGGAGCAGGTGAACGGACGCGACTGGCAGCAGGAGTCACTCGACTTTACGCAGATATTCGGCACGCGGTTCGCCGAATGGGCACAGCAACAGTGCCAGAAGGATATGCCGGCTGCGAGCAACGAACCACCCTACTCCGTGCATGTGGCGCAGACGATTGCCAATGCGGCGCAGGAGGTCGTGAAGAAACAGCAGGAACTTCTGAAGGAACCGAAGGACGCAGATGCGAATGTTGCGCTTGCCGGACTTGTCCGCATGCGCGACCGGTGCGGGCTACTCGCCGCCGATCCGCGCCAGCTCGCCGCCGCCGACCTTCTCATGCAAACGAACGCCTACATCGACGCGAAGCGCAACGATGGCTTCGACTGGCAAAAGGACGCCTACGACCATACGCGCGTCTTCCGCTCGCGCTTCCCCGCGTGGGCGCAGGAATACGAGCAGAAAGCCCAGTCCGACACGAATATGCCGCCGTTCACGAAGGAACAGCAGGCCGAAGTCGCCGCACTCGCCGCCGACGTGGAGATGAAACAGGCCGGCTGCATCAAGGAGCTCGTGCCGCCCGACCAGCTTGAGGCCATCCGCGAACTTCAGCGCATCATCGAACTGCTCCCGCCCGACCAGAACCAGCGTCAGCAGCAACAGCAGCAGCAGCAACAACAACAGCAGAACCAGAACAAAGACCAGAACAAGGATCAAAACCAAAAACAGGACCAGCAAGACCAGGACCAGAAGCAGGACCAGGACAAGAATAAAGACCAGGACCAACAGAAGGACGAGCAGGAACAGCAGCAGGAGCAAAAGGAGCAGAAGGCCCAGGCCAAGGAACTGGAGGACCAGAAAGAGGCCGAGGAGCTCATCCGCAAGGCCCTTGAGCGCAGCGACGAGCACGAAGCCGAGAAAAAGGCCCGAATGCAAAAAGCCCCGCTATCCCCCAACGAACGCGACTGGTAGCCCGCCTCTCGCCCCGCCAAATTTTTGGTATACTTAAGTGAAATCCGCCTTGCGCCGCAGGGTGGATTTTGATATTCTAACGGCGTTCTGCGGATTGGTCCTTGAAAACCTGTTCCAAGGAGTCTGTAATGTGCAGGTTGGACGAGATACGTGCGAAGCGGGATGAGATATACGCTATCGCGAGAAGGCACAAGGCTGAAAAGCTTTGGGTCTTCGGTACTTGTGCCCGCAAGGAAGAGCGCCCCGACAGCGATGTCGATTTCCTTGTGAAATCTGGCGATTCCATGACTGCCGATGACAGGCTATCATTCAAATTCGCAGTAGCCGACATGCTTGGATGCCGTACAGATGTTGTTTCTGTGACGCAGTTGCTTGGTTGTCCGCGTTTCGCCAGACAGGTTTTGAAGGAACGGGTGCCAGTATGACCCTTGAAGAAAAACGCGATGCGACACGCATTGAGCACATGCACGATGCGATAGCCCGAATCGCTGTCCTCATGGGGACTCTTGAAAAGGAGGATTTCTTGGCCCCTATATGATGCGATTCCCCGTGAACCTCCACTGACGGAAGAAGAGATTGCGGCTCTGAACGGATAGTCGTTTCACTTCATCCCCCCACGCCTTCACATACAATCCCTAAAGCCTGCGTTTCAACAAGGAAAACAGTTTCGCCGCTAACGGCCGTACTTGTCGCGGCCAATGGGGAGTGTGAGCGTCCCCGCGAGCCGTTCGCGCAATTTCCAAAACTGTGCACCGTGAGGATGGCGTCACCGTTCTGTTTGTGGTATACTAATCGGCGTCGTAAGGCAAAAAACAAAGGAGAACAGAAATGGTTAAGGTCCTGTTGAAGCGTGTGCTTCCGTCCGTTATCGTGTTGGCGCTTTTGGTTTTGGGCGCGTTGTGGCTCTATGGCTTCATTGGCGTGAAGGCTGGCTGGATTGGCCCGACTGAGGTACCGCAGCTCAATGCGGTGTCCCATCACGGCGCCGATGCGGCGGGCGGAGTTACTGCCGCAGCCAAGGCCAAGATCGGCCTTTGATGGCTCTTGGCTCGAAGCGTCTCGAACTCTGCGCGAAGTTCGGGAAGATCCGTAGGGGCGTGAGAGTGATGTCGTTCATGCTTAATGACTGAGAACAAATCAGGAAAACCACATATGGAAAATAAACTCTCAATGGCTTTGGTGCTCGGCGCGGCGGTTGCCGTGGCGCAGGCGCGGTCTTTCACGCACCAGATGCCGGAGTCTACCGGCGAGAAGCCCACCAATCCCGCATACGCGGAGATGGCGCGCGACTTCACGGATCCGTTCGGCAAGGTCCGGACTGGATGCTACTGGTACTGGATGGCCGGCAACGTCTCGTGTGAAGGCGTGCGCAAGGACCTCGAGGCGATGAAGCGCGCCGGGATCGACCGCGCGTACATCGGCGACATCGGCGGTGGCGGCAACAAGCCCGGTCCCGTGAAGACCTTCTCGCCGGAATGGGAAAAGGCGCTCGCCACGGCGTTCGAGACGGCGAGCCGGCTTGACATCGAGATCGGCATCTTCAACTCGCCCGGCTGGAGCCAGTCCGGCGGACCGTGGGTGAAGCCCGAAGCAGCCATGCGTCGACTCGTCGCGAGCGTGACGGTGGTTGACGGGCCAACGTCCGGCGTCAAGTTGCCTGCGCCGAAATTCGAGTGTGCGCCGGCGGCGGACATGCGCGACGTGTGCGCGGTCGCCTACCCGGCACCGGCCGGGTTCACGGATCGGCTGGAGGCGAAGGACGTAAAAGATTCGCTTCTACAGCGCAAGGGTAAACCGCTTGTCGTGGAGCTTGAATCCAAGGCGCCGTTTACGGCGCAGTCCGCCGAGCTTGCCTTTATTGACGGCACCGCTGCGGGACGAGTGAAAGTTGAGGCTCAGGACGACGGCGGTGCGTGGCGGACGCTTTGCGACATGCCGTTCAGCCGCGTGAACCACGGGGTGGGCGTGGGGTTCTCCCCGCACGCGCCCATCATCGCGTCGTTCGCACCCGCCACGGCGAAGCGGTTCCGCGTGACCGTGACGGCGGGCGCGAGGCACCAGTCGCGGTTCGCGTCCGTCGCGGTCTGCGGCACGCCGCTCGTCGCGCGCGCCTACGAGAAGTCGCTCGCGAAGATGCACGAGACGCCGCTTCCGATGTGGCACGAGTACCAGTGGCCGGACGATCCCGCAAATGCATCCGGCACCGCGCTCGAACCCGCGAAGGCCGTGGTGCTGACGGGCAAGGTCGCGCCCGACGGCACGCTTGACTGGAAGGTGCCGTCCGGCAAGTGGGTGATCTACCGCTTCGGCGCTGCGCCGACGGGAACGAAGAACGGCCCCGCGAACCCCGAGGCTACGGGCTACGAGGTGGACAAGATGAGCCGCGAACACGTCGCTGCGCACTTCGATGCCTACCTCGGCAAGATTCTCGCCCGCACGCCGCCGGAACACCGCAAGGCGATCAAGCACGCAGTCCTTGACAGCTACGAGCAGGGCGGGCAGAACTACACCGACAACTTCGCCGCCAAGTTCAAGACGTCCTTCGGCTACGACCCCACGCCGTACCTCCCGGCAGTGTTCGGCATGAGCGCGGGCAGCCGCGACGACGCGAACCGCTTCCTCTGGGACCTCCGCCGCTTCGTCGCCGACGAGGTCGCGTATTCCTACGTCGGAGGATTGCGCAAGGCAAGCAACGCGAACGGTATGAGGACGTGGCTCGAATGCTACGGGCACTGGGGCTTCCCCGGCGAGTTCCTGCAGTACGGCGGACAGTCCGACGGCATCGCCGGTGAATACTGGAGCAGCGGCAGCCTCGGCGACATCGAGAACCGTGCCGCGTCCAGCTGCGGACACATCTACGGCAAGCGCCAGATCTGGGCGGAGTCCAACACCTGCGGCGGACCGGCGTTCGGACGCGCCCCCGCTGACATGAAAGGCCGCACGGACCGCTTCTTCGCCGAGGGCATCAACGCGTCGATTCTCCACCTCTACATCCACCAGGCATACGAGCGCGCGCCCGGCATCACCGCGTGGTTCGGCAACGAGTTCAACCGACACAACACGTGGTTCAAGGAGATGGACATCTTCACGGCGTACCTCAAGCGCTGCGGCTACATGCTCCAGCAGGGGCTGAACGTCGCGGACATCGCGTACTTCATCGGCGAGGACGCGCCGAAGATGACGGGCATCGCCGATCCTGCGCCGCCGCGCGGACGCCAGTTCGACTACATCAACGGCGAAGTGCTGCGCGAGACGGCGTTCGTCGACGAGGCCGGCCGTCTCTCGCTCCCGCACGGAACGAAGTACGAAGTGCTGGTTCTTCCGAAACTCGAGACGATGCGTCCGGAACTGCTGCTCCGCATCGAACAGCTCGTCAACGACGGTGCGTTCGTGATCGGACCCAAGCCGCGCCGCTCTCCGTCGCTCGCCGGTCAGCCACAGAGCGACGCGACGGTCAAGACCGTCGCCGACAGGCTGTGGGGAGCCGTTGACGGGAAGAGTGTCCGTTTCCGCCGGGTTGGAAAGGGCATGATTGCGTGGGGGCTTTCCCTTGAAGAGGCGCTTGCGATGCGCGGTTCCGCGACGGACTGCGGGTTTGCGAAGGGTGTGCCGATCGTCTACAACCACCGCACGATGAAGAACGCAGATATCTACTTCATCTCCAACCAGTCTGGCAGGCGCGTGACCGAGCCGGTCAGTTTCCGCGTCGCCGGACGTGTTCCCGAATTCTGGCAGGCTGTCACGGGTGAGAGGCGCGAAGCGCCGGTCTGGCAGGCGCAGGGCGACAGGACCGAAGTCATGATGACGCTGGAGCCTCTGGAAAGCGTGTTCGTCGTGTTTGCAAAACCGGTAGGGCGGTCGCCCCGCGACCGCCGCGCAGCTGCGACGGCGACAACGCGCGAGCTCTCCTGCGACTGGACGCTGTCGTTCGAGTCCGATCCGCTCCACCGCGGCCCGGCAAAGCCGCTGGCGACATCGGCACTCACAGATCTCTCCAAGAGCGCTGATCCCACCGTCAAGCACTATTCCGGAACCGTGGTGTACCGCACGAAGTTCACTGCCGCGAAGCCGGCGCCTGGCGAGCGCGTTGTGCTGTCGTTCGGAAGCGTGCGCGAGATCGCGCGGGTGAAGGTGAACGGACGTGACGTGGGCGGCTTATGGACGGCACCGTATGAAGTGCCGGTGACGGACGCGCTGAAGGACGGCGTGAACGAGCTGGAGGTCGAGGTCTGCACGAGCTGGGTGAACCGGCTCGTCGGCGATGCGTCAATGCCGGCGGCGAAGCGTCCGACGTGGATCTCCACCGGCGGCTACAAACCCAACAGCCCGCTGCGTCCTGCCGGCCTTGTCGGACCCGTGAGGCTCGTCACATCTGTCAGGTGACCGCCTGTTTTCGCGTGCAAGGCGGGGATGAATCGGGTATACTATCTGCCGCTGAACTTTTAAGAGAATGGAGTGAATCCAATGAAACAGATATTCTGGACATCCCTTTTCGCGTGCGCGGCGCTTTCGCTCGCCGCGGCGCCGGACCCCGTGCGCCAGGCGCGCGAGCAGTTGGCTCTCGTGAAGCCGGAGGCCGCGCGGCGCGCGCTCGCGGACCTCAAGAACAATCCGAAATACGACTACACGAAGAACGCGGCCGCCATCGAGGCGCTGATCTCGCAGGTCGACAAGGTGAAGGCCGACCTCGAGAAGGGCGACGCCGCGGCGAAGGCCGCCGCCGTGCAGCTCGTGGAGAACTACCGCAAGGCGATGCTCGCGAACCCGGTGCTCGACTTCGACAAGATCCTCTGCGTCCACCGCAAGATCGGCAACCCGCGCGGCGCGTTCGGCGGACGCGGCAGCGGCATGACCGGACTCAACGCCGAGAACCACATGGTCGCCCCGCGCACGGGCTTCGAGAACGAGATCGGCGTGTTGAGCGACATCCGCGGAAACCCGACGTTCCGTCCGCTCTACAAGCCGGCCGACAAGACCTCCATCGTGCGCGACATCGACCTCGACTTCGACGCCTCGCGCATCCTCTTCACCGGCTACCGCGGCTTCAACAACCTCTTCGGCATCTTCGAGATCAAGACCGACTTCTCGAAGCTGTCCGACAAAATGCCCTACCAGAAGGCGGAGCTTGTCTCGCCCGAGGAACACAAGGACATCCAGTGGTGGGACGCCTGTTACCTCCCGAACCGCGACCAGTTCGTGATGCTCGGCACGGCGGCGTACCAGTTCCTCCCGTGCGAGGACGGCAACATGCCGATGGCCGTGATGTACCGCAAGGACCGCAAGACCGGCGAGATCCGTCAGCTCACCTATGAGCAGGACTCCGACTACACCCCCAACATCACGCACGACGGCCGCATCCTCTACACGCGCTGGGAATACTCCGACCAGCCGCACTACTGGAGCCGCGTGCTGATGACGTGCAACCCCGACGGCATCGGACAGCTCTCCGTGTGGGGCTCCAACTCGTTCGTGCCGACGTTCTTCTACTGCGCGCGCACCGTACCCGGCGAGCCGCACCTCATCACGATGATCGGCGGCGGACACCACGACCGCGCCGAGGTGGGGCGTTTCTTCCAGATCGACCCGTCCCTCGCGCGCGCGTATCCCTTCAAGTACGATCCGCCCGACCGCGACTGGGGCCCCGCGCGCCACACGCTGCGCATCCCCACGAAGGTGCTGCCGAAGGAGAAGACCGGCATGGTCCACGAGTTTACGGGCTGGGGCAAGGACGTGGAGGGCGACATGGCCGACCCATACACGATGAACCAGTTCGCGCGCGGCAAACCGTACTTCTCGCATCCGTGGCCGCTTGACGCGAAGTACAACCTCGCCACGGTGAAGGCGGCGCCCGACGCGCTCATGGGACTCTACCTCGTGGACGTGTTCGACAACGTCACGCGCATCACGGAGGCGGAGGACGGTCTGTACCTCGAGGCCATGCCGTTCGCGCCGCGTAAGCGTCCGCCGATCATCCCCGACCGCTCGGTGAAGGGCAAGAAGACGTGCAGCGTCCACATCGCCGACATCTACAACGGCCCCGGACTCAAGGGCGTGCCGCGCGGCACGGTGAAGAAGATGCGCCTCTTCAGCTACCACTACAACTACCACAAGACGGGCGGACACTCCTCCACCGGCTGGATCGGCTACCGCCGCTCGGGCTACAACGAGCGCGTGGAGAGCGGCTGGGACGTGAAGCGCATCCTCGGCACGGTGGATATCGAGAGCGACGGCAGTGCCTGCTTCGAGATGCCCGCGAACACGCCGATCTCCGTGCAGCCGCTCGACGAGAAGGGCCAGGCCGTGCAGCTCATGCGCTCCTGGATCGTGGGCATGCCCGGCGAGCGCGTGTCGTGCACCGGCTGCCACGAGGACAATCGCTCGTCCATCCACACGAAGCGCACGATTGCCGACGAGAAGTACTTCAGGGGCGAGATACAGAAGATCAAGCCGACCGACGGCGACGGGATTCGTCCGTGGGGCTTCGCGAACGAGATGTTCCCCGTCGTGCGGAAGTACTGCCTCAGCTGCCACGGCGACAAGGAGAAGTCTCCTCTCGCCAAGGCCGACCAGGGCGGTTTCGCCGAAGGCGGCAAGCTGAGCGGCAAGCGTCTCTGGATGGGCACCGCCGAGGAAGCGTACCGCGTGCTGCATCCCTACATCCACCGTCCCGGTCCCGAGAGCGAGGAGACGATGCTGCCGGTGATGGACTACCACGCGTCGACGAGCCCGCTCGTGCAGATGCTCCGCAAGGGACACCACGGCGTGAAGATGGCGCCGGAGGACTGCCTCAAGATCTACGAGTGGATCGACCTCAACTGTCCGTTCCACGGCAAGTGGAGTCCGCCCTCGCTCGCGAAGCCCGACCACTGGGTGCAGCATCCGGTGCCGGACCAGGCGAAGCGCCGCAAGGAACTGGCGATCGCGTACGCGAACGTGGACGACGATCCCGAAGCGGAACACGACCGCTACGCCGCCGTCGTCGCGAAGCGCGAGGTGAAGCCGGTCGCGCCGGAGCCGGCGAAGCCCGCGCCGTCCACCCCGAAGGTGAACGGCTGGCCGATGAACGAACTGCAGAGCGCGGACGCGCAGCTCGGCGCCATCTGGCAGATCGCCCCCGTCACGACCAAGACGATCATCTTGGGCGCGGGGCAGTCCATGACCTTCCGTCGCATCCCTGCGGGCGTGTTCGTGATGGGCAGCGCGAACGGCTATCCGGACGAGCGTCCGCAGGCCGTCGTGCGTATCGCGAAGCCGTTCTGGATTTCCGAGATGGAGGTGCAGAACCAGCAGTACAACGCGTTTGATCCCGAGCACGACTCGCGTTACCAGGACGAGTTCGGGAAGGACCACGTGTTCCCCGGCCACATCGGCAACCACCGCCGCCAACCCGTCGTGCGCGTCTCGTGGAACGAGGCGATGCGCTTCTGCGCATGGCTCTCGAAGACGTGCAACGTGAAGGCGTCGCTCCCGACCGAGGCGCAGTGGGAGTGGGCCGCGCGCTCCGGCACCGACACGCCGTTCCCGTGGGGCGGGCTCGACGACGACTTCTCGAAGTTCGCGAACTTCGCGGACCGCGACGTGCGCTTCCAAGTCGTCGGCTTCGACGGCGGCGGTAACATCCGCAGGCGCAAGCCGTTCGAGATCTGGCAGAACTACCCGCTGCACGAGGAGCGTTGGCAGGACGACTGGTTCAACCTCAACTACGTGGGCCGCGCGAACTGCAACCGCTGGGGCCTCTACGACATGCACGGCAACGCGAGCGAGTGGACGCGCAGCGACTACGCGCCGTATCCGTATGTCGACGGCGACGGACGCAACGACGGCAATCCCAAGGCGAAGAAAGTCGCGCGCGGCGGCTCGTTCGCGTCGCGTCCGCGCGACGGCACGAGCTCCTTCCGCCTTGCCTACGAGCCGTGGCAGGCCGTCTACGACGTCGGTTTCCGCGTGGTGCTTGAAGAGGAATAAGGGCATATTCGCAAATAGAAAGGCACTGCCAAAAATGGAAATTTTCCGTCCGCGAAAGCGGGCGGAAAATTTTTTTGCGTTTGTCGACATTTCTTGTTTGCAAGTCGCACGAAAACTTCGTATACTATGCGCAGACAAGCGGAGTTTGTGCCGACGTTCGGTGCGCCGCAAGTCAACAAAAAAAAGGATACGAAGAAATGGCTACTGCAAAGAAGGCCCCCGTGAAGAAGGCCGCCCCTGCGAAGAAGGCGTGCGCGAAGAAGTGCTGCTGCGCGAAGGCGCCTGCTAAGAAGGCTGCTCCCGCGAAGAAGGCGGCGCCTGCTAAGAAGGCAGCTCCTGCGAAGAAGGCCGCGCCTGCAAAGAAGGCGGCTCCTGCAAAGAAGGCCGCTCCTGCGAAGAAGGCCCCGGCGAAGAAGGCTCCGGCGAAGAAGGCGAAGTAAGATTCCCGCGCAGTTCTCAAAACTGCTAGAGCTTGCCCGTGCCGATCGGCGGGCAAGCTCTTTTTTGACGAAAGGCGAGAAGATGGGCAAAGTCGTTTTTCTGGGAGTCGAGGGCTCCGGCAAGACCACGCTTGCGATGGCGCTCACGAAGGCGTTCGCGCGCCATGCGGACGAAGGGTGGTACCTTCGCCCGGAGGGACGCGGCGCGTACAACTTCGCGACGATCGCGCCAGGCGATTTCGCAACCGACGGCTTTCCCGCGCAGACCTCCGCCGCACGCGAGATGACGTGGAAGATTTCGCGCGACGATGTCGACAAGGGCGACATCCAGATTCTCGACTACCCCGGCGAAATCTACCGCCTCGCGTTTCTCACCGCAGAGGACGAACCCGACCCCGACGCGTTCCGCGCGCGCGCGGCGGCGAACGCGGAAGAGCTCAACGTGCTCAACCGCGCGATCGAAGAGGCCGAGAGCCTCTACGTGCTTTTCAACCTGCAGGACGCGCTCGACCTGCGCGGCGACGACGCGAACCGTAGCGCGGTGTGGGTGACGAATGAATGTCTCAAGCGCCTTAAGGCGCTCTCCGCGAAGCCGCGCGTGACGCTTGTCTTCACGCAAGTGGACCGCTACCAGACCGACGACGACTTTCTCCATTCGTTCACGCCCGCCGAACTCGACCTCATCGGACACGACCATCCCGACGTCGACTGGATGATGGTGAGCGTGCTCGTGCCGCCCGATTCGGAATTCGGCATCGACGCCTTCGTGCGCCGCGTGACAGGCCTCGGCGAATTCGGTGTGCCCGACGGCCGCCCACGGCAGCGCGCCGCCGCAAGTGGCGCGCTCGCGCGTCTCGCCGCGCAGCGCAAGTCGGCCGCGACAAGCGCGGCCACTCCCGCTATCGGGGTGGCGGGCGTCCCGCCCGCAACTGGGACAACGGGCATCTTGCCCGTTGAAAACACTGGGACAACGGGCGTCTCGCCCGTTGCACCCTCGCACCCCTACCGCAACTTCCTTTGGCTGATCCTCATAACAGTTGTCGTTTTCGCAACGGCCAATTTAGTTGTGTTGTATTTCCGTAGCGCGCGCGGGGCGCGCACCCTACCGGAGAGAGAAAAACTCCAAGAATCTCCAGATCTCCCAAACTCCGAATCTCCCAGCAGCGAAAGCAAGGATGCGCCGCTTCCCCCAGCCGAACCGCCGCCACAGACGCGAAGCGGCGAGTTGACTCTTCCTCCGAAAAAGAAGGTGGACGTACATGTTGAACTTGCCGCAGAGATCGCGGCCGCCCTCGCCGCGGCACGCGCGTGCGCCACGCCGCAGGAGGCGCGCGAAACTCTCTCATACGCGGCGGACGCGCTCAACTCCGCCGAGGCCGTTTACGAGCGGGCGCGCGTGGATGATTTTCTCGGCTGGGGCGCTTTTGTGCGCACGCGCGAGGAAAAGGCGCGTAATCCTCCGTGGACGGATTGGCTGCGCCGTATCGACCTGCTTGGCGAGAAGAAGGCAGTGTTCATGCAGCAACCCGCCACGAATGCCATCGCGTGCCGCACGCAGGCGCTTGAGGGCTACCGCGCGGCCGCGGCTCGCGGCGTGTCGGCGGCCGTTGACGCGCTTGCGCGACACGCCAACCACGAGAATGACAAGGAAGTGCGCCGTTCGGAAAAGCCTCCTGTCGTTCCTCCCGTTCCCCCGGCGCCACCTGCGAAATCGGAGGTGAAGTAAATGGCCGGCGCGTTTCCTCTTGCAGTCTACACTGCGGCGCACGGTCTTTCATGGACGTACCTCCGCAGCGCAATAGACTATGCGGCACTCGACCGTTGCCGCAAGCTGCTTGGCCCGCTGCCCGACTTCGACGCGGGTGAGGCGGGATACGAGGGCGTGGCAGCAGATGGCGCGAATGTTTTTGCGATCCGCTGCTTCCGCGCGCCGAAGTGGGACTTCATGGGACGCGATGCCATCTACCTCGCCGTCTCGTGGGTTGCGCGTGCGCGCGCCGTGTCGGTTGATTTCGAACGCCTTCTGCGTGCGCCCGAGCTGAACGTGCCCACGCACACGCCGCCGCTCATTTTCCACTGTGACGCGGCCTGGACTCCCCAGCCGAACGAACCAATCGAAGGCGACCGCGTTCTGTTCCGTCGTCCGCTTGTGGTATAATATCCGCCCTCATGTCCGAAGAACTTACACCCATGCAGCGTCAGTATCGCGCAATCAAGCGCGAGCTGCCACCAGGCTCCATCCTGATGTTCCGCCTCGGCGACTTCTACGAGATGTTCGGGGAGGACGCCGTCATTGCATCTCCGATTCTTGGTGCCACGCTTACGCAACGCGCCGGCGCGCCGCTGTGCGGCATCCCGTACCACGCGCTCGACGCCTACCTCGCAAAACTCATCCGCGCGGGAAAGACCGCCGCCATCTGCGACCAGATGGAGGATCCGCGCCTCGTGAAAAAGGGACAGGTCGTCCGCCGCGAGGTGACGCGCATCGTCACGCCCGGCACGATTACGGAAGATGGTCTCCTCGACGAATGCACGAACACCTACATCGCCGCCGTCTCTGGACTCGGCCTCGCGATGCTTGATCTCTCGACGGGCGAGTTCTCGGTGGAGCCGTTCGAGACGAAGGAACGCCTCGGCGACGCGCTTGCGCGTCTGCGTCCCGCCGAGATCGTGTTGCCCAGGCCGGACGATGATGACGCAAAACACGAACCGCAAACCTCAAACTACGAACCACGGAACATCTCCTACGCCGACGCCTGGACCTTCTCATTCGACGCCGCCCAGGAGGAACTGCTGCGCCATTTCAATGTGACCGCACTGGATGGCTTCGGCCTTCAGGGGAAAGCGGACCTCATCTGCGCAGCCGGCGCGCTGCTCCACTACGTACACACCACGCTTCGCCATGCAGTCGGACACATCCGCAGCGTGCGCCTGCGCGAGAGCGCGGACTTCCTCGCGCTCGATGCGGGCACGATCCGCCACCTCGCGCTGCTGCCCGTCGATGGCGTTTCACGTGAGGCGTCGCTCCTCGGCGTGCTCAACGCCACGCGCACTCCGATGGGCGCGCGCCGTCTTGCCGCATGGATCCGCCAACCGCTGCGTCGCGTGGAGGATATCAACGCACGTCTCGACTGCGTGGAGGCGTTCGTGAAGGACCGCATTCGCCTTTCTTCTCTTCAATCTCGACTTGGTGACGTTCGCGACCTCGAACGTCTCGCGGCGAAGGTCGATTCCGGACGCGCCAACGCGCGCGACCTCAAAGCGCTTGCCGCGTCGCTTCGTCCCGTGCCGGAAATCATCGCCGACGTCACGGAAGTTCCCGCTGTCAGCGACATCGCCGCGCGGCTTTCGCCCGAAAACGCCGTCGTTGATTTGATAGACCGCGCGATTGCCGAGTCGCCGAACGTGCTGCTCACCGAAGGCAACCTCATCGCGCCTGGTTACAACGCCGACCTCGACGAACTGCGCTCGCTTGCGGCGGAGGGCAACCGCTGGATAGCCGAGTATCAGGCGAAGGAGGTGGAGCGCACGGGCATCAAGACGCTGCGCGTTCGCCGCAACAGCGTGTTCGGGTTCTACATCGAAATCTCGAAGGCCGCCGCAGTCGGCGCGCCGCCCGAATACGAGCGTCGCCAGACGCTCACGAACGCCGAGCGCTTCACCACGCCCGAGCTCAAGGAGTATGAGCGCAAGGTGATCGGCGCGCAGGAACGGTCGTACGCGCTTGAACAGGATCTTTTCCGCGAAATCGTCACGCAGGTCGCGGCGCGCACAGCGTCCATCCAGCAGACAGCCGCCGCTGTGGGCGAACTCGACGCGATCCTCTCTTTCGCCGACCGTGCGCTCGCCGCGGGCTACGTGCGGCCGGTCGTGGACGACTCCGATGTGCTTGAGATCACCGACGGACGACATCCGATCATCGAACAGTTGCCGGATGCCGAGCCGTTTGTGCCGAACTCGACGCGCCTCAACTGCACGACCGACCAGATCATGCTCATCACCGGACCCAACATGGCCGGTAAGTCCACCTACATCCGACAGGTGGCGACGATCGCCATCATGGCGCAGGCGGGCAGCTTCGTACCGGCCGCCGCGATGCGCCTCGGCGCGCTCGATCGCGTGTTCACACGCATCGGCGCGGGCGACGATCTCTCGCGCGGACGCTCCACGTTCCTCGTGGAGATGCAGGAGGCTGCGAACATCCTCAATAACGCGACGCCGCGCTCGCTCATCGTCCTCGACGAAATCGGCCGCGGCACCTCCACGTTTGACGGCATCTCGATCGCGTGGAGCGTGGCCGAGTACCTGCACGAGAATCCAAAGGTGAAGGCGAAGACGCTTTTTGCCACGCACTACCACGAGCTCACCGACCTCGCCGCGAAGTTCTCCGGCGTGAAGAACTGGACCGTGCGCGTGAAGGAGGATGCGGGACGCATTGTATTTCTGCGCCGCATCGCGCCCGGTATCGCGGAGAAGAGTTTCGGCATCCATGTGGCCGCGATGGCGGGATTGCCGCCGGCGGTCGTCTCGCGTGCCGACGAGATACTCCGTAATCTCGAGGCCAACGACCTCGATGTCAACGCACCGAAGATCGTGCGCCGCCCGCGCAAGAAGCTCTCCGACCTCCCCGGCCAGATGACACTCTTCTGACACTGTGACAACGGGCTTCTTGCCCGTTATAGGTCCGCAAATCATCACATGGACGTGAAACTTATCACGTGGACGTGAAAATCATGTGATGATCATGTGATTTCCATGTGAAGATTTTCACATGGTTTTTTGTTTTAATGTTCGCGTCTTCGGACCACCGGGGACGCGTCAAAGAAACAGAAAGGAAAAACACATGATAGACACAGCTACAACCACCGTTTCGGAAGCGGACGCTCCCGTGGAGTCGTTGCCGTTTTCCCCTGTCTACGGGCCTTGGCCCGACCGGACATCGATCTGCCATCCGAGCCCCAGCGGCAAAGGCAGCGCCATCCGCTTCGAGCTGCACCCCGCACACGGACGCATCGCCGGCCACATCTTCATCGAGGTGGCGCGGCAGAAGTCCGTCGCCTCCGTGCAGGGTGAGGTGACGACGTTCGCCACTTTCGACTGGGAGAACAAAATCTGCTGCAAGATGGGCCTTGGCGACCTCGCGCAGATGATGATGGTCTTCCGCGGCATGCAGGAGAGCATCCAGGACGGGAAGGGACTTTTCCACCGTTCAGCGAAGGCGAACACGGTGATCAAGTTCAGCCATCAGATAGAGCCTCGTCCCGGT
This sequence comes from uncultured bacterium, assembly GCA_902802945.1. Taxonomy (GTDB): domain Bacteria; phylum Verrucomicrobiota; class Kiritimatiellia; order RFP12; family UBA1067; genus RUG572. Next base: position 20,419 of record CADCOC010000076.1, read on the forward strand.
TACATGTTCAGCGCCAGCTGCAAGCCGTTCGACGGCGAGCTGCGAGCCGCCTTCTTCGTGTTCCACCCCGAGGAGGCCGTGTGGTTCTCCACGGCGCTGGAGGCAGCGATGGGCGTGCTTGTGTTTGGCGTGCCGTCTGCGTCCTCGCCACTTGAGAACCCGTTCTGATTTGCCCGGCCTCCGCGCGGAGCGGACGGGGTTGTATTTTCTGGAGAGGCCGTACTTGTCCTGATTGCAGCATTTCCCGCCTGGCGGTCCGCACGCGCGTGCCGGAAATCCTTTCGAAGGAGAGGCAGAATGAGCCAAGAACAGACAAAGAAACAAAACGAGAGCGTCGCGCGCGGCGTCTGGGGGGAGGACGTCGCGCTCGACTTCCTGCGACGTAAGGGGTGGCGTCTCGTGGACCGGCGTGTACGTCCGTGCGCACGCGACCGGCGGTGCGAGATCGACCTCATCGTCCGCACGCGCGACCGGCGCAGTATTGCGTTCGTCGAGGTGAAGACGCATCGCGCGCGTTCGCCGCGTGCGAGCCGACTCTGGTGCGTCGACAAGCGGAAGAAGTCTATCCTGCTGCGTGCGTGCAGTAACTGGATTCTGCGCGAAAAGTGGCACGGGAACTTCCGGTTCGACGTGGTGCAGGTGTATGGCACGCCGGACGCGCCGACACCGCCCGAGATCGACCACATCGAGAACGTGCCGTTATTTCCACCGAAATGGAGGTTCTGGTGATGGACGGAGATCTGAGATACGCCTGGCCGACGGATGGCGCGTTCCATCGCGGCTACGTCGACGGCTTGCAAGGGCGTACGAAGCGTACGCGCCAGGGCGAGGAATACGAGGACGGCTACGCCTGCGGCTGTGGCGACGCCGCGCCGGACGCGGCAGACCGCCACGTGCGCGCGGCGATGGTGCTGGAGAGTCGGTATGGAGGGGAGGACCTTGCGGCCGTGTCGGAGGGGTTCGAGATGGGCTACGACGACGCCTGCGGGCATTTCGCCTACGCGTCGCCCGCGCGCCTGCTCGGCAACGTCCACGCGGAACTCGCGGCGGCTCTGCGAGAGAACTACCTCCACGGCTACGCCGCCGGCATGTCCGTCCTCCGCCAAGCTACTCCAACGGGAGGGTCGCGCTTGTCGCGACCTGATAACACGGGAGGGTCGCGCTTGTCGCGCCCGCCGGTGGCCGCGACAAGCGCGGCCCTCCCGCCGGTGGCCGCGACAAGCGCGGCCCTCCCGCAAAGTAAGGCCGTACCGCACATGGCGCCGTTATCACGAGAATTTAATTTACCACGCCATCACCCCTCGCGGAAATCTGTTATGTCACGCCTCGATAATCGTTTGATTATCCTGTTTGTGACCGTTGTCACATTTAAAAGAACGACCATTCTCGCCAATGATGCGGTGCACACTTGTATCGTGAAAGCTTGGCAGGCAATATCTGATTGGAAGGTTGGACGATATGTGATCATGCCCGATCATTTGCATTTCTTCTGTTCGCCAGCGTCATATCCGCCAACGGATTTTCATAGCTGGATGCGTCGTTGGAAAGCGCAGGTTTCGCGGACATTTCCGTTAAACTTACGAATGGGAGGGGCGCGCTTGTCGCGACCTAACGATAAGGCCGCGACAAGCGCGGCCCTCCCGCCGGTGGCCGCGACAAGCGCGGCCCTCCCGCCGGTGGCCGCGACAAGCGCGGCCCTCCCGCAAAGTAAGG
>CADCOC010000076.1:22161-39315 GCA_902802945.1 uncultured bacterium
CCCTCCCGCCGGTGGCCGCGACAAGCGCGGCCCTCCCGCCGGTGGCCGCGACAAGCGCGGCCCTCCCGCCGGTGGCCGCGACAAGCGCGGCCCTCCCGAAGAGACTGGAGCCGATCTTTCAGCGTGATTACTGGGATCGGCAACTACGAGTGGGCGAGAGCTATTCACAGAAGTGGCAGTACTTTCTTGAGAACCCCGTTGTCAAAGGCTATGTTGTTTGTCCTGAGAACTGGCCGTACCAAGGCGAATTGAATTTCCTGCAGTGGCATGAAAGGGTTTGATTCTTGTTGCGGCCCTCCCGCCAGTGGCCGCGACAAGCACGGCCCTCCCGTGTGAGATGTGGTATACTATGCGGCGTGGAAAGGAAGGAGAAAGAGTACGCTGAAGGCAGTGCCTGGTACGCGCAGCGCGAACGCGGGGCGGGTCGGCTGCGAATGGCGTTCATGTGGTGGGTCTACGCCCTCTTCGGGAAGACGGCGCTCAAGATCGCCATCGTACCAGTGGCGGCGTGCATCTACGCCTTCGCCGCGCCCGTGCGGCGGAACCTGCGCGCGTTCTACGCCGCCGTCGGACAACGCGGACGTCTCTTCCGTCACGTGCTCGATTTCGCGTGGTCTCTGGCGGACAAGGTGGATGCCTGCACGCGCAAGAAATCGCTACCGCAGTTGACGGTGCGCGACGACGCGGGTGGGCGCGCGTTTCGCGAACTCGTCATAGCGGGGAAGGGCGCGTTTCTCATTTCCACGCATTTGGGGACGGTGGAGGTGCTGCCGGCGCTCGCGAAGGGCGGTGGTCGCGACAAGCGCGACCCTCCCGCAAGTGGTCGCGACAAGCGCGACCCTCCCGCAAGTGAGCGCGTGCCGCATGTACACGCTTTTCAGCAGATGGGGCACGATGTCGCTTTTACGCGGCAGTTCGCGACGCATCTCGATACAACGGCTCTCACGCTCCATGCCGTCGAGGACATCGGCGTGGAGACGGCCGTCGAGATGCAGGCGGCGATTGGACGCGGGGACCTTGTATTGATGGCGGGCGACCGCGTGAGCGCGGGATCGCGCGCCGTGTTGCGACACGATTTCCTCGGCCACGACTGCGCGTGGCCGAAGGGCGTGTTCGTGTTCGCGCGGTTGATGGAGAGTCCGGTCTTCTTCGTCACGTGCGTGCGCACGGGATGGAACGCCTACGAGGCGCATTTTGAACAGGCGGAAGGGGACGTGTTCGATGCCTACGTCCGCTTCCTCGAATGCGAGACGCGTGCGCGTCCCGACCAGTGGCATCACTTCCACGACTTCTTTAGCCATGCTTGAAAACATCATCCTCGTCTCAAAACAAGTGGGCGTGCTCTTCGCCCTGATGTCGGTCGGCTTCTTCTGCAACCGGCGTCGGCTCCTGAACGACGTTGCGATCAAGGGCGCCACGGAGCTGCTTGTGCTTATCGTCACGCCTTGCGTGATTATCCATTCGTTCATCCAGCAGAAGTTCGCCGTGTCGCTTCTGGGCGATCTTGGATGGGCGCTTGCGGCGTCCGTGTTCGCGCATGTTGTCGGTTCGGTGATTGCCCTGCTCTGTCTGCATGACCGCGATACACGCCGCGAGGGAGTGCTGCGTTTCGCGGTAATCTTCTCGAATGCGGGGTTCATGGGACTGCCGCTTGAGTACGCGATTCTCGGTGCGGACGGCGTGTTCTTCGGGGCGATGTACGTGGTGGTGTTCAATATCGCGTGCTGGACCTGGGGCGTGGCGGTGATGTGTAAGGGGGCGAAGGTGACGAACCTGCGCTCGATTCTCGTCAATCCCGGGACGGTGGGCGTGACGCTGGGTTTGCCGTTCTTCCTCTTCTCGATGAAGCTGCCGGAGGTGGTGGGGCGTCCGCTGGAGATGATGGCGGACCTCAACACGCCGCTCGCGATGATCATGGTGGGATGGTATCTGGCGGAGAGTGGAAAGTGTAAAGTTGAAAGTGTAAAGTGTAAAATGAAGGGCGCGTTCTTAATTTTCAAGGTGGGGGCGCTGCGTCTTGTGGTCGTGCCGCTCGCGGTAATCGGCGCGTTCGTGGGCATACGTGCGTGCGTACCGTCGCTTAATCCCGTGATGGCCGTGGCGATCGTCACGGCCGCATCGGCGCCCGTGGCGGCGCTCACCACCGTGATCGCCGCGCGCTACGACAGGGACGTTACCACGGCGACTGGCCTTGTTTCGGGCACTACGCTCCTCTTCATCCTCACTATGCCCCCGATCATAGGTTTTGCCCTTTGGCTGTTCGGACGGTAAGTGTCGGCCGCGACAAGCGCGGTCTCCCTTGCGAAGTGCCTGATTGATACATTTCCTTTTACCATTCTCCATTCTGCTGTGGTATACTATGTGCGCCATGCAAACAAAGCCCCTTTTCATCGTAATGAGCGCGCCTTCCGGATGCGGGAAGTCGACGCTGATCGACATGCTTCTGCAGGAATACCCTGACCTGCAGTATTCCATCTCCTGTACCACGCGCAAGCCGCGCGGCGAGGAGGAGGACGGCATCGACTACCATTTCCTGACGATTGAGCGCTTCCGCGAGTTGCTGGCCGAGGACGCCTTCCTCGAATCGGCCGAGGTTCACGGCAACTACTACGGCACGCTCAAGCAGCCGATCATCGACGTGCTGAACGAGGGCAACTCGATGATCCTCGACATCGACGTGGTCGGCGCCGCGAAGGTGCGCCACTACGTGTTCCACCACCTCCCGGCCGAGGACCCGCTGCGCGCGGGCTACATGGACGTGTTCATCAACCCGCCGAGTCTCGAGGCGTTGCGCGAGCGCCTTGAGGGACGCGGCACCGACTCGCCGGAGTCCATCGAGCGCCGCCTCGCGAACGCGGAGGGCGAGATGGCCCGCGCGGAGGAGTACATGTACCAGGTGACGAACGACGAGCTCGGCATCGCCTACAAGCGCCTCTGCGACCTCATCGACGTGCGAAGCGGGAGGATGTGATGAAGGTCGTCGTGGGAGTGACGGGGTCGATTGCGGCCTACAAGGCGTGTGAACTCGTGCGTGTCCTCGTGAAGCGGGGCGACGAGGTGCACGTGGTGATGACGGAACACGCGCGTGCGTTCGTGACGCCGCTCACGTTCCAGACGCTTTCCCGCAATCCCGTCGAGTGCGACATGTTCGCATCCCCGCAGGACTGGAAACCCGAACATATCTCGCTCGCGGCGGCGGCCGACCTCGTGGTGGTGGCGCCCGCGACGGCGAACATCCTCGCGAAGATGGCGCACGGAATCGCGGACGACCTGCTCTCCTCCATGCTGCTCGCCACGAAGGCGCCGGTCGTGGTGGCACCGGCGATGAACGACGGCATGTGGACGAATCCCGCCACGCAGGCGAACGTCTCGGCGCTTGTCGCGCGCGGCGTGCGCGTGGTGCAGCCGGGTACGGGCGAACTCGCCTGCGGCACGTCGGGGACGGGCCGTATGGCCGAACCCCCTGAAATCCTTTCGGCTTGCAGCATTTCATGACGCGCATCCTTCAGATTGCACGCGCCGCGGCGGCGTGGTGTCGGGAACCGGGCGGCGTTCCGTTTCTCGTGCTGTTGGTTCTGGCGGTTGCCTCCGTGGCACTGGCGTGTCTTGGCGCCGAGGGGGCGCTGGCGTGTGCGAAGAACTACGCGGTGGGCGGGCTGGCCGGCGTGGCGCTGCTCTCCGCCGTCGTCTGCGCCCGCATGACGGCGCGTCCGGCGTTGCTTGCGCTGCACCTTGGTTTCGCGCTTGTCCTCTGCGGATGGGTGGCCAACGAGGTCGCGGGCGGGGAAGAAGGGTACTTGAAGCTCGGACCCGGACAGTCCGGCGACGTGGCGGGCATGGACCAGCTGACGCTCCAGTCGTTCACGATCGACCGGTGGGAGGATACGGGAACGGTGCGCCAGTACACGAGCAAGGTGCGGAACGGGAAGGGCGAGGAGCTGGAGATTTCCGTCAACCATCCGCTCGTGGTGCGTCCGTGGTGGGTGTACCAGAGTTCGTACCAGGAGATGGCGGATCCGTACACGGGCGAGGTGGCGAAGAACCCCCGCACGGGCGAGCCGCTCTACTTCACGATGCTGCTCTGCGTGAAGGACGTAGGGCTCCCGCTCGTTGCGTTCGGCGCCGTGCTGCTGCTCGTGGGGGCGTTGGGTTACGCGATGGGCCGCGACACGCGCGTCCCTCCCGTCGGGGTGGCGGGCGTCTCGCCCGCAAATTCGGCGCGCGCGGGGCGCGCGCCCTACCGGGTCGTGCGTGCGCTGTACGGGCTGGCGTTCCTCGGGGCGGTGGCGATGCTCGTGCACCGGGGAATCACCACGGGACACCCGCCGATGCAGAACATGTACGAGTTCCTGATCTGCACGGCGGCGCTGCTGCCGGCGCTCACGTTCGTCTCGGCGCGGTGGGACCATCAGGACACGCTGCTCGTCGATTCCATCCTGCTGGCGCTCGTGCTGATGCCCGTTGGGTTCTTCATGGACGGCAGCGTGAAGCGTCTGATGCCGGCGCTGCAGAGTCCGTTTTTCGTACCGCACGTGGGGGCGTACGTGATCGGCTACGTGCTGCTCGTGCGGGCGGCGATGGGGGCCGGGCGGCGTCTCGTGGGACTCGGGTTCTTCCTGCTCACGCTCGGGCTCGTGCTGGGCGCGTGGTGGGGGAAGGTCTGCTGGGGACACTGGTGGCAGTTCGACCCGAAGGAGATGTGGTCGCTCGCCACGTGGCTCCTTTACGCCGCCTACTTCCACCTGCGTCCGCGTCTTTCGTCGCGTGCGGACCGCGCGTTCCTCGTGGCGGGCGCCGTGATGGTGGTCCTCACACTCACGTGGATCAACCTCTCCCGCCTCTTCACCGGCATGCACAGCTACGCCTGATGAAAATCGTCTTTTCGCGGGCGGCCGCTTTTGCTACAATACGCACATGATTGATTTTACCCCATCCCAGCGGAAGACCGTGGCGGCGGCGATCACGGTGCTTGCCTTTTCTTTCATCGTGGCGTTCGCCCTGACCCTTGGGTGGATTGCCATCAAGTTCCTCTCCTTCGCCTCGCCGGCGATCACGCCGGTCATCGTGGGACTTTTTCTCGCCTTGCTGTTCAAGCCGTATTACGAATGGATCCGGTCGAAATGCCGGAACCCAACGCTGTCGCTCGTGCTGATGCTGCTCTCCGTCCTACTGCCGCTGGGTCTTGTAATCGGATTCGGCGGGTCCTTTGTCGTGGGGCAGGCCATGAACCTCATCAAGCACGCGCCGACGATCGTCGCGCGCACGAGCAAGTGGGTGAACGAGATGTTCCCGAACGCCTGGGAGACGCTCCAGCAGTTCGGTACGGATCCGGAGAGCCCTGTCGCGCTGTTCTTCACGAACCCCGCGCGCTTTTCGGACGAGGGCATCAAGATGATCAGCGGACAGTACGGCGGGGCCGCGATGAAGGCGGGCATGAGCGCGATCAAATATGTGATCGGGTTGGCGTCCTGGCTCGTCACGCTGGTTTTCTTCGTCTTCTTCCTCATGCGCCCGTCGATGGAGGGCAAGGACTATGTCCGCCAGCTGCCGTTCCTGAAAGACGAGACGAAGGATTTCGTCGCGAAGCAGATCGATTCGTTCACGGACATCCTCGTGAACTTCTTCCAGCGGCAGGTCGTAATCTGCCTGATCGAGGGACTTCTCTATGGCATGGGGTTCATGCTGGTTGGCGTGCCATACGGCTTCATCCTGGGCTTCCTGCTGGGCGTGCTCAACCTCGTGCCGTTCCTCGGTACGGTGCTGTGTCTGCCCCTTGTCCTGCCAATCGCCTACTTCGGCGACGGCGGGAGCATGCTGCGTCTCATCGGGGCGCTTTCCGTGTGGCTCGCTGGACAGTTCCTCGACGGCTACCTCATCACGCCGAAGATCCAGGGCGAGAAGACGGGACTCGGCTACGCGGGCGTGATCTTCAGCTTCTTCTTCTGGGGCGTGGTGTTCCACTCGATGCTGGGGCTGCTCCTCGCCATTCCGCTTTCCGCGTTCTGCGTGGTCCTGTGGCGAGCCCTCACGGAACGGTACATCAAGGGCGTCATTTAAATCGAATAGTGAAGAAGATTGCTTTCGCTATTGGGAGGTTAGGAGTCTCGGAGTTGAGGAGAGTATTTGGCAATTAATCCCATCCTTCCAAAGAGCCAATTACAAAAACTTATCCGAGGAGGGATTTATCCATGTAGAACAGGTAGAACATGCAAAACAAACAGATGATTTACATGTTCTGCATGTTCTACATGGATAATCAAAAAGAGGCAGGCAGAGAGAAGTTATAGAAAAGCAGATTGAAAGGTGGATAAGATGCAGAGGCAGTTCAAGAATACGGGTGATCGCGGGTTCCAGGGGAACCGGCCGCGGTTTTTCAAACACCGGCATCGGCACGGAAAGGCGAAGCCGCATTTCGGTCTTGCCGAGAAGGACAATTCGCCGAAGATCCCCGAGTTGCCCAAGGTCCCGCCGCCGGCGGCATACGAGGCAAACGTGTTCGGCAAGCTCGACGCACGCCTCCAGTACGCCATCGCCGACGCGGGGTACGCCATCCCCACGCCCATCCAGGAAAAGGCCATTCCGCCGCTCCTCGAAGGACGCGACCTGATCGGCTGCGCGCAGACGGGCACGGGCAAGACCGCCGCGTTCATGCTCCCGATCCTCAACAAGTTGTTGCAGGGTAATGACGAGAGACAGGAGACGAGAGACGAGCGGAAAGAGGAGGCCGGGCATCCGCGCGCGCTGATTCTCTCGCCGACGCGCGAGCTCGCCGCGCAGACCGCCGAGAACAACGCCGCCTACTCGAAGTACACGGGTACGCCGTTCGCGGTCGTGTTCGGCGGCGTCTCGCAGTTCCCGCAGGTGAAGGCCCTCCAGAAGGGCGCCGAGGTGGTGATCGCCACTCCGGGACGCCTCATCGACCTGATGACGCAGGGCGTGGTGTACCTCGACCGCGTGGAGCTGTTCGTGCTCGACGAGGCGGACCGGATGCTCGACATGGGCTTCCTGCCGGACATCAAGCGCATCATCTCGAAGCTTCCGCCGAACCGTCCGCCCGCCGGCGCGACGTCTGCCGGGGCGTCCGGCAAACTCCGGCAGTCCATGTTCTTCAGCGCCACGCTTTCGCCCGAAATCCTCCACCTCGCCGGCGAGCTCGTGTACGACCCGATCCAGGTGATGGTGTCGCCCGAGGCGCCGACCGTGGACAAGATTTCGCAGTCGTGCATGCTCGTGGAGAAGGGCAACAAGGACAACCTCCTCATCCATCTCCTCGAAAACCACCCGGAATGGTACCGCGTGATCGTGTTCGCGCGCACGCGCCACGGCGCGGACCGCGTGGAGCGCAAGCTGTCGCGTCGCGAGATCCCCGTGGCGGCCATCCACTCGGACAAGACGCAGAACCAGCGCACGCGCGCGCTGAAGGGCTTCAAGGAAGGCAAGGTGCGCGTGCTCGTGGCGACGGACATCGCCTCACGCGGCATCGACGTCTCCGGCGTTGACCTCGTCGTGAACATGGAGCTGCCCGTCGAGACGGAGAGCTACGTGCACCGCATCGGCCGCACGGCCCGCGCGGGCAAGAGCGGCGCGGCCATCTCGTTCGTTGCGCCCGAGGAGCGCGGTCTCCTCAAGGCCATCGAGCGCTTCATCAAGAAGACGATCCCCGTAGACCGCGACCAGCCGTTTCACTCCGCCGAGGCCGACCGCAAGACTGGCAAGGCGAACGAGGGCCTGCCGCCGGCGCCGTGGATTCGCGGCGGCGAGCGCAATCGCAACGGCGTGCAGCGCCATCCCGGCGCGCGTTTCTTCGACGGACCCGGCGGCGGCAAGAAGCACAAGGGGAAGAAGTTCGTGCATCCCGCGAACGCCAACCGCTCGCACCACAAGCGCACGAACTTCCAGGGCCGCCGCCAGCCCGACTTCGGCCAGAAATAGAACCACGCAACCAAGATGGCGACGGGAGGGGCGCGCTTGTCGCGCCCTAGTAGAACGGGCTGCCAGCCCGTTCACCCCTTAAGTTTGTGGATGACTCCCGCCGGTGAGATTACGGTGCGGAACGCGTCGCCGACGCCTGCCGCCGCACAGGGCGTCGATTCTGGTTCGTTCCGCAGGTCAACACGCACAAGGCGAAGGTGGTGATTACCGGCAGGCAGAATGTGGAGATTCCCGTCGAGGCTCTTGCCGCCGTGAAGGGACGCGAGGCGTTGTACTTGACCTTTTCATCGCCAGTAAAGAAGCAGTCGATTTGCACGCTGCACACCTTGCAGTTCAAGCTGGCGCGTCCACGCTGAAGAAATCAAAGTCAGCCCAAAAACCGCTTAGGCAAATACTATTGACATACTACGGACCGCGTGGTGCAACATTCGTGTTTTGAAACACTAATAATCTTGCGATATTGGTGTTTCGAAACATTAATTGCTTGCATCGCTGGCATTGTTTACGTCAACGGCGTGAAAGTCAACTTTCGTGCGCGGCTCGCCGAGGATGCCATCAAGTTCGTTTCCGGCGGCTTAATGGTAATCGTCCGTTGAACTGAAACTCCTTGGTTGAATGTCTTACGCCTATATCTCGGGGGTGGTGCCTCGTTTTTTTTAAAATTACCGCTTGCTTCTTGCTATGACGAGGGGATTTATGGTACAATATGCGCCGTTGAATGTCTATGTTCATTCGTTTTCGGCTAAAAAGAGTGAGCGTAAACATCAATTCTGAGGAGGAATGAATGAATGAAGACATTATCATGCTGAAGGAGATTTCCGACAGGCTGATTTCCGGGACGAGCCTTGATTTCAAGCGCTATCTCTTCCCGAAGATCGACTGGCGGAACCGCTTCGTGTGCCTGAAGGGTGCCAAGGGTACGGGGAAGACAACCATCCTTCGGCAACACATGAAAGAGGAATTCGGCCTGACGGATTCAGTCTATTACCTTTCGTTCGACCATTTGTGGTTTACGAACCATTCCCCGCTTGACCTTGTGGATACCCTGCACAAGAACGGCGTGACGCATCTTTTCATCGATGAGGTCCATCACATTGAACACTGGGCGACGGTCGTCAAGAACATCTACGATTTCTATCCTGATATGCATGTCGCGTACAGCGGATCGTCGATTTTGCGGCTGGACAACAGGGAAGGCGACATGTCGCGACGGCAGTTGTGTTATGACCTCAAGGGCCTTTCTTTTCGGGAATTCCTTTCATTTGAGGGTGTCAAGACGGTCAATCCCGTCCCGTTGGATGACTTGCTCGCCCACCATCGTGAAATCGCCTCCGAGATCATTCGCGACATCAGGATAATCGCGCTTTTCGCCAAATACAACGAGCATGGCTATTATCCGTTCTACAAGGAATCGCCAAGCGGGTACGGACAGCGCATCATCGAGTGCGTCAACAAGGTGATCGAGTGCGATCTGCCGATTGTTGAGGACGTGACGCCAGCCACGATCAGGAAGACGAAGCGGATGCTTGCGGTCCTTGCGGAGAGCTGTCCGCAGGAGCCGAACATGCGCGCGCTCTATCGTGAGCTGGAGACAGACCGTAACCAGGGACTCAAGATGCTCGATGTCCTGGAACGGGCCGAACTCATATCGTTGCTCAAGACGGAGAAAGACAAGTTGAAAAGCATGTCCGCGCCCGAGAAGATATATTGCGACAACGTCAACCTGATGCGTTCGCTTGTGCCGCGCGTTGAAGTCGGGACGTTACGGGAGACCTTCTTCGTGAACCAGCTTCGTGCGGCAGGGCATACGGTGTCCTGTCCGGCGAAGGGAGATTTTCTGGTTGACGGGAAGTGGCTTTTCGAGGTTGGCGGCAAGGGCAAGACGTTTAGGCAGATAAAGGACACGCCCAACAGCTTTATCGCATACGACGATGTCGAGATGGGTATTGGCAACAAAATCCCACTTTGGCTCTTCGGATTCCTCTATTGACGCCATTCGACTATTCGCGTCAATAACTCGCCCATTGCCCGACTTATTGACGGGAAAAATAATTTGTCTTCGTAATTGACATAAAGTGCAGGGGAAGGGTAAAATATCACTTATGTTTTTTGCGGGTAAAAGGCAATAGCAATTTAAAGAGAGGAAAAGGCATGAAGAAGAACGTGATTCGCGTGGCGGTGGCCGCGCTTCTGGTGTGCGCGGCGGGAACGGCGCGGGCCGTGACGACGCATTGCATGACCGATACGGACATCTCGTACTCGGGCGGGTTCATCACGACCAGCGGCGTGCTGGTGTTTCCCGGCAAGACGCTCGCAGACCTCGAAGGCCGCTCCTTCTGGGGCACGATGGGCGGCGGTTCCTTTGGCGCCGTCAAGACAGGGTTGTCCAACCAAGTCAAGCCGTATCCCGCGAATGCGACGGGCGCTGCCATCCAGCGCTACGATTTCGACATCGTGACGATAGAAGGGCAACATTACAAGGCCGTCCACATCCAGCTGTACAACGGCGAAGGCGGCGTGTATGCGAAGATACCAAAGGCATGGTACGTTGCCTCTCCCAAAAACGGCTTTTCGACCATCTACTATACCGTCAACGCCAGCACGGGCGCGCTGACGTGGAGCGGCGTGAATAACAGCGACATTGCAACGACTGCAATCGCCGGCGGATACGGCGTGAGGGCAATGGGTGTTGCTCGGGGGCTTACATCGACGAAACAGCTTGCGTTCCCCGGACTCACGGTTGCGCAGATTGGCACCAACGTCAAGGGCAAGCTGTCCGCGAAAATCGCTGGCGCTTCATGCGGTTCAATGCTTGGACTGCCGCTTCTCTTCACCAACGCCGTCGTAGCCGCCGGCACGGCGGCGAACCCAACTGCGATCCGCTGCGAGGCCCAGTACTATGATGGCACTAACTTGAAATGCGCGGTCGTGGAGTTCAGCGACGGCGAGGGCGGCGACGGCGTGTACGCGCAGCTCGTCGGCGGATATTACAAGGCGACCACGGAACTCGGCATGAGGTTCGTGAAGGACGACGGCACCAAGGTGGATGACAGCAACGTCAAGGACGGTGGTGTTCCGACGTGGATCTTGGCGGGTGGCTACGGGATGTACAACGTCGAGGTGACGGAGGAGGCGGTGATCCCTGCGGCAAATACGCATTTCTTCAACAGATACGCATATCTCAACACCACGGCGCAGATCGTGTTCCCCGGCGTGACGCTGTCGGAACTGGAGGGCGGCAAGTTCTACGGGCTTATGCAAGGTGCGGCAATTGGCGGCGGGGAACGCTTCGCCGTCAACGCCTACAGCCACGCCGTGACGCGCTATCCCACCGACACCGCCCAGCCGCTGCAGAAACTGTTCTTCGCCCTTGCGTGCGTGGACGGAACATACACGAAATACGTGGTGGTGGAACTGTCGCAGGGGACGGGCGGCGTCCAGGCCAAGGCGGTCAAGGCGATGTACAAGGCGAACCCTACGGACAAAAAAGGCAATGTGACCGGGCATTACGCGTCGTCTATTCCGTTCACGGTCGATGCGTCCGGCACCGTTGCCGTGGCGTCCGGTTTTACCAACACAGGCGTCGCCGCGGGCGACCATGGATCTGGATACGGCATCAAGCAGCTGGGCGTCATGAGCATCATCGGCAGCAACACGCTTGTGTTCCCCGGCTTGAGGGTCAAGGACATCTTCAACCACGAGATATTCGGCAAGGCGTGCGGCAGCGCCATCAGCAATTCAGACCAGTTGCAGGAGATGAAATGCTTCAACCGCATCATCACGGCCACTGATTCCACGACCGGCGAGATCACGGAATTCCGCGCCGAGATGCAGATGCCTGCCGGGTACGCGAAGTGCGTGGCCGTCCGCTTCACGAACGGCGAGGACGGCGTGCATGCGACCGCCTTCACTGCGGGATACTACAACCTCTACAACGACAGGCTGGGGCGGAAGATCACGAATGACGCCGGTAATGGCGTCGTCGTGACCAGCAGCAGCATCGCATCGGCATCGGCTTGGGCGGGGGGATACGGCGTGTGCGACCTTTCGGTGGCGCTGCACGACGCGGACGGCGCGCCTGCGACGGCGGTGTGGAACGGAGGCGATCCTGCGGAGACCTCGAGCTGGACGTGCAAGGCCGCAGACGGCACGGCGCTTCCCGACGCGCTTCCCAACAAGTACACGCAGGTCCTCATCTCGTCGGGCATCACGATGACGGCGGACGCCGACCTGACGCCGTACGCCTCCGTGATGACGACTGCGGCCAACCTCACGGTCAACACGTCCGGGCACAAGCTGTACGTGAAGACGCTCGAACCGTGGCTTGCCACGACCGTGACGGACACAGTCGGCGGCGGCGAACTGCACGTGGTCGTTCCCGAAGGCATCGTGACATACAACAGCCAAATCGCCCTTGCGAACAAGCTGAAGCTCGTCACGGAAGGAGACGGTCTTTTCATGGCGGGCAAGGAAAAGCAGACTTACTCCAGCGGCACGCAAGTCGCCTCGGGGACGTTCATGTACGTCGGGGCTCCAGCCAACTGGCCTTTGGGCAAAAACGGGACGAAGAATACCAGCGCGCAGATTGTCACCGTCGATGCCGGGGCGACGCTCGACCTCAACGGAAAGACTGGCTTCGGCTACACGACGGTGGTGTTCAACGGCGGCACGGTGCGAGGTTCATCGACGCAGTTCAACGGCGCAAAGAGTTTGACCGCCGATTCGTATCTTGTCACCACCGGCGATTTCGCCATGCAATACAACGGTCTTCCCCTGAACGGGCACACCCTTGAAGTCGCCATCGCAAACGCGACAACCCTCAAGTTCGACAGCTGCCCGCCGCAGGGTCCGGGCAAGATCAAGATCACTTCCGGCGGCTGGCTGCAAACGCTGAACGCCGCATACGACGCGCGGGATGTGGACTTCATCGTCAGCAGTGCGCTGAACATCAGCTCCGCGTTGAGCGTACACGACTACGAGGCGGCGTACAACTACAACGCCAACAGCGGCACGGCGGCGCTGAACGTATATGGGACGTTCAAGCCCGGCGCCGACCACGACTACTTCTACGGCTGCACGATGCAGAACGGCTCGACGATTGACCTCTCGGCGAGGACGACGCCGCTGCCGCGCGCCTCCGCTTTTACGTCCGGTGACAACACGCTCAAGTTCGCCGAGGGCGCCACGGTCAACGTGGAAATCGGCGCGCGCAGTTCCGACGTCGGCACGCGCCTTGTCTCGTGGCCTTCGGGTTCCGCGCCTGAATTCTCGGTGGCCTTCGCGTTGGTGGCGAACGGCGCGGCCGTGGAGGGCAAGGCCCTTGCGGTGAAGAACGACGGACTTTACATCAAGGCTGCAGGCGAGCCCGAGTACGCGATGTGGGTCAACGACGGATGGCAGTTCTACACGGGTGGCGTCCAGGACACCGAGTGGGGCGGCAACGTGACGGGCAACATGCAGGTGCGGTTCACGACCGCGGCGGAATACGACGCGATCTGCGTAGTCACGCCGGCGGTTTCGCCCGCCGCGTTCGTGCTGGCCACAAACAAGTTTACGAACGCCGCAGGCGCGACCTTCGACTTCACGAGGACGGAATCGCTTTTGGTGGGAGACGGGACGGTGTTCGACGCCAACGGCGGACTTCTCAAGCTGCCCGCCGCGCTGGCCGGCGGCGTCAATGTGTTCACCGTGACGAACTCCGCAGAGCAGGTCGGATCGCTTGAAGTGGAAGTTCCCCAGGACGCCACGACGACCGTCACGAAGATGGCGCTCACGGGCAACCTGAAGTTCGTGAAGACCGGAATTGGAACCATTGTCATAAAGAAGGAATACCAGACATACACGGGAGGTACGCAGGTCGCGGCGGGGACGCTGAAGTACGCGGCAGAGCCCGCCTACTGGCCCCTGGGCGGAAACGATACGCAGAATGTGAGCGCGCAGCTCGTCACCGTCGATGACGGGGCGACGCTCGACATCAACGGGTATGGCGGTTTCGGCTACACGACGGTGGTGTTCAACGGTGGCACGGTGAAGGGGGCCTCGGGTCTCTTCAACTGCGCGAAGAGTCTTACCACCAATTCGTATCTTAACGCCACCGGCGATTTTAACATGCAATACGGCAGCCTTGTCCTGAACGGGCATACCCTTGAAATTGCCCTCGCGAATGCGAAGACGCTCAAGTTCCAGGACTTGGCGCCGCAGGGTCCGGGCAAGATCAACGTCACCGCCGGGCTGGCTGAATACGGCCACCTCCGCATGTGTTGCGACAAACGTGGATTTCATTGTCGGCTGCGCGCTGAATATCGGCACCGATCTGAGCGTACACGACTACGAGGCGGTGTACAACTACAACGCCGCGAACAGCGGCACGGCGGCGCTGAACGTGTACGGCACGTTCAAGCCGTCCGAGCACGACTACTTCTATGGCTGCACGATGCAGGACGGCTCGACGATCGACCTCTCGGCGCGGACGAACGCGCTGCCGCGTGTAGCCGCATTCACAACCACCGGCGACAAGACGCTCAAGTTCGCCAACAACGCGACTGTCAGTGTCAAGCTGGGCGGAAGGAAAGTCTCGCACAAGACGCCGATTGTCAGTTGGGAGACCGCTCCGGAAAATCTCGCGGGGCTCAAGTTCGTATGCGGCGACGAAGAACGGCGCTTTACCGTCATCAAGAAAGACGACGGCCTTTACATCTTAAGAGGCACCATCATCTTCGTCCGGTGACGGCATCCGACGATGATTCGGCCTTGTAGAATATTTCAAGGGAATGATGGATTGCCAGGAAGAATTAAGGAGGCAGTGGGTCAAGATCGTTTGCGGCTCAGCCGCCACGGTCACACGCAACGGGAGCGGCCGCGCTTGTCGCGGCCAAAAAGGTAGGGCGGTTTCAATGAAACCGCCGCCGAATCGGTAGGGCGGTCGCTCCGCGACCGCCGCCCCCCAAGCGGAGTTGACAAAGACAAATTAGCGTCACACCAAAACAGCCGTTTGAAAAATATGCTATACTATACGCGACTTTGAAATGCACATTTTAGACGAGATACGCGCGAAGCGGGGTGAAATCCGCGCTGTCGCGAGGAGGGACAAGGCTGAGAAGCCTTGGGCCTTTGGTTCTTGCGGCTATAAGGAGGTGCCGTTCTCCAGAGGATTATACATCGTGGCATCAGCGGCATTTCGCCAATGGAGAGACCGTGCGCGAACTAGGAGAGAAGATCAAGGCGTTTGTTGCCGCAAAACGCCAAGACGCAACGGCCTGACAACAATCTCAAACCGCAGAACTGAAACGAGAAAGGAACCAACGGCAAAACAGTGAAACGGTCATAGGTTGGGCAACACCCAACCACGGTCACACGCCTGGTAGGGTCACGCGTCCCGCGTGACCGAAAACGGTAGGGCGGTTTCGATGAAACCGCCGCCGAATCGGTAGGGCGGTCGCCCCGCGACCGCCGCGTCAGTCAATAGAGGAGAAGATTCGCATGTGGCCAAGTAGGCGTTCAAAAAATGTGGTATAATAATGGCGTCATAATGGCGTCGCAAACAAAGGAACGGAACAATGCCAGCAGTAATGGAAAGCGTAAGGAAAATGACCACCGATGAGAAATTTACGGTGATCAACTTGATTTGGCAAGACATTGCAGCCTCTTCCGATATCCCTATGCCCGACTGGCATTTCAACATTTTACAGGAGCGCGAAAGAAGTCTTGCCGACGGGACGGCGCAACTGGAAGATTGGTCGGATGTCAAAGCGAGGCTTCAAGCACGGATCGCGGCCCGATGACGATTCAGCTCCATCCGCAGGTCAATGCCGACATCCTTCGCGGTATTGCGTTCTACGACGCTCAATCTTATGGGCTGGGCGCGTATTTCCAAACGATGGTAATATCCGCCATCGATTCGTTGCAGTTCTTTCCCGCGATCCATGCAAAAGTGCGAGGTTATCATCGAATGCTCGTCGACAAGTTCCCATACGCCGTTTACTACAAGATATTCAAAGACAAGGTCGTGGTGTACTCTGTCCTTGACATGCGCATGAATCCTGACAACATCAACGCGCAACTTGATTCGCTTTCATGACAACTTCGCGCAATCTCGCCGATTTTTGCTATACTATCCGCAAAGGATCAAAGGATATGCCTACAATATCGGAAAGTAAAAAAGGAAAAATAAAGATCGCCGTCAACTACAGCGATCACAATCCTCCGCATTTTCATGTGATCAAGGGGAAGAAGACTATTGCCCTTGTTTCCATTCGCGAAGCGGTGGTTATAGAAGGCGTTCTTCCTCGTGTATTGATGCATCGTGTTCTTGGCTGGTGCGTTTCTCATACAAAAGAATTGCTTGCGGATTGGAATCTCACGCGCCAGGGCAAAGAGCCAAAATGGATTGACTGGACGATTGACTGAAAGGAGTAAAAATGCTTCATGATATTTGCATGGTAAAGCCGGCAACGGGGCGCAAAGTTGACTGTTATTTCACTACAGGCCACGTTAAGCGTTTTGACATGGCGCATCTTCTTGGACCAGATTGCGGTCCGGTCTTTCGTCCGCTGCGCAATCGCAAGACGTTCCTCTCTACCATGACGGTAATGAACGGAACGCTTGCGTTTGATGTCGCGGGTGGCCGCAATGATCGCAAATGCGTGGACATCGACCCCGAGACGATCTTTGAAGAAGGTGTGACGGTGGCGTCGCCATACTGAACGGCAAACCAATCTCAAACCGTGAAACTGAAAATGAAAGGAACGAATCATAAAACAGTGAAACGGTCTTATGCGGCTCAGCCGCCACGGTCACACGCCTGGTAGGGTCACGCGTCCCGCGTGACCGAAAACGGTAGGGCGGTTTCGATGAAACCGTCGCCGAATCGGTAGGGCGGTCGCCCCGCGACCGCCGCCCCCCAGGCGAAATGATTTAAAGCAACCTTGAAACGAGAAACATGAACGACTTGACGACAAATGGGCAGGCTGATGCCGATTCGATCCGTTCGCGAATCCTGACGGTTCGCGGCGTGCAGGTCATGCTTGACCGCGACTTGGCGGAACTATACGGAGTGCCGACGCGAAGGTTGAATGAGCAGGTAAAACGTAATATCAGGCGTTTCCCTGACAGTTTCATGTTCCAGTTGACCAAGGAAGAGCTAGCAGATTGGAGGTCGCAAATTGCGACATCCAATAATGCGAGCTCTCCTGAAAGGCCACAAATTGTGACCTTAAACAAGAG
>CADCOC010000077.1 GCA_902802945.1 uncultured bacterium
TTGCCCGTTGTTTTGCTGCGTCATTTGTCTCCTTTCCATGACAAAAAGGAGACATCAAGACTACCTTTTACCGTGTCTCAAATTCGGGGAGTAGTGCAGACACTATTTTACCCCCCCCTGCGGTTTTGTCAATTAGGATTTTTGGAAATTTACATTGCCACATCCGCCGCCAGGAAGGCGGCTTTCCCAGTTAGGCTACACTGACTGGGAACGCCGCCATCTTGGCGGCGGAGCGGTGGGGCGAGCCGCCCACCCCACTGGGCATCTCGCCCGTTCGGGGTGGCGGGCGTCTCGCCCGCAACTGGGGCAACGGGTGTCCCGCCCGTTGCGCGCGGGCTACCTGACGAGAATGATAAATCCCTTCATGAGATACAGTCCGTCGTCCTTTGCAACAAGCGATCCACTCTGCCCTTCGTCTGCGCGCTTGAACTTCACCGTGTTCGCCGGTTTTGTGGCCCATGTGACAATCGGCGTTTTCGACGGAACCTTGCGGTCGCCGATTTTCACGTAGATCGTCCGCGCATCGTTCGCGAAGGAACATATATGATCGTCCTGCGAGGCCGCCGTGCTCCACGGCAGGGTGTTACCGCTCAAGTCGAGCGACGAACCGTTCTTCATTTCGATGTTCGGGAATTTCGTCCCGACCGGCTTCAGCGCCCCGTAAACGGAAATCTTGTTGCTGGCACTTGCCGCGCTCGCGCTCGCGCTTGCACCCCAAGTCAGGTTGCTCATGCTGATGTTCGCGAGGTTGAGGCGCGCAATGCTGTTGATGTCGAAGTCGGCGTTCGCGCCGTTGAACGCCGTTTTGTCGAAAACGAGCGTACCAGCGCCAGAAGACGCGAACGTACCGTTTCTGACTGTCAGGTTGTAAAGGTAGAACGACTTGCCGTTAGCTACCGTCACGCCGAGACTGTGTCCGTCGAGGTCAAGGGTATGGGCGTTGTAGCCGCCATTGATGAATCCGAAGTCTGCTGCCGCGTTTATGGCCGAATCCGCAGTGAGCTGAACCCGCGAAAGCATGCTCCATCCATTGGGGATGTAGCCGCCCAGATTGGCGAGCGTTCCCCCGTCAAGCGTATAGAGGCATGTAGCGGAAGCGTTCTTGTGTCCGTATGCGTTGAAATTTGTATTTCCCGGGCCATCGACATCAAACACCGCGCCCTTACACACCGTCACGCGGCCATACGTGTCATCGCTCGGATAGCAGTTTTTCCACGCCCGCATCGTACCGTTGGAGACGATCGTGCCGCCGGTGTACGTCTGGCCGGTCTTCTCCGCGTTGAGCTTCCCCGCGCCGATCTTGATGAACGTGAGCGAGCCCGTCAAGGACATCGACGTGTTGACGGCCGTGCCGCTCTCCACGTCCAGCAGCAATCTGCCTCCCTCGGCGGAGGACGTCACCGTAAACGGCCTGTTTCCCGTGAACACCGTAGAAGAAATCGTCACGCTCTTTCCGTTGACGTCGATCACCGCATTGCTCACAACGCCGTCGAAGGCCTGGTGCATGTCGAGGGAATCCACATCGCCGGGCATCGTAAACGAACCTGTCAGCCTGTAGGCCAATGGAGTGACACCCGCGGTCTTTACATACTGGTACTCCGCATACGAGGAATACCGAACTTCCATCGTGGAAGTCACGCCCCCTTCCCATTCGACGGGATACGCCGTGCCGTTCTCAAGATAGAAGTCCCACTTGTTCTCCGAGAGGTTCCACATGGCGTACGCGGGCTCCGTCGTGGGCTTGACGTAAATCCCGTCGTCGGCCACGGTCAATCCCATTCCCCGGTCCTCGGCCGAAACCCCGTCGCACACAAGCTCGAAATCAACGGTCGTGGACGGCGTACCCCACGAGACGAGCTTGTCGCCGAAATGGATGTCGCGTGAGCCGACGTATATCTTGATCTTGGCGTTCGACGCGAACGTACATGTGCGGGCGACGTTGACCTCGCTGACGACGGACCATGCCGCGTTCTTGCCGCTCAGATCGAGCGTCGAGCCGTTCTGCATCTGAATGCTCGGAAACTTCTGTCCGTTCGGAGTGAACTTCCCGTAAACGGAAAACACGTATGGGACGTTGTTGACAAAGGCGCCCGCGTTCCACGTCAGGTTGCTCACGCTGACCGCAGTACCGTGTCCCACACCGCAGTTCACCTCAAGATCGCCGTTAGGCGCGCGGAATGAACCTTTGGTCACATTGACTGACGCGGGGCCGTTCAGAACGAGCTTACCGTTCGTGAAGCCGAAATTGTACAGATAGCCTGCACTGGGTGTGTTCATGTAGAGCGTGTGCCCGCCGAAATCAAGGTTTATCTCGGCGTAACCACCGTTGATGAATCCAAACGCCGCGGTCGCCTCGAAATAAGAGTCGCGCTGCAACTGCAGTTTCGCCACCTGCGACCAACCTGTCGGAATGTTTCCGCCGCGATTGGCAAGCGTACCGCCGTCAAGGATGTAGAGGCACACGTCAGAGGCATTACGGTAATCCTGGGCATTGGCACTGGAACCGTCCACGTCAAACACCGCGCCTTCGCACACCGTCACGCGACCGTATGTCGCATCGCTCGGATAGCAGGTTTTCCACGCACGCATGATACCGTTGGAGACGATCGTGCCGCCGGTGTACGTCTGGCCGGTCTTCGTGGCGATGAGGCGTCCCGCGCCGGTCTTGACGAGCGTGAGGTTGCCGGAAAGCGCAACCGTGCTGTTCTGCGAATCGCCGCTGGCAACGTTTACGACAAGCAGTCCGGGCGCGCTCGTATCGGTCGAGGTGTCGGTAATCGTTCCCGACCCGGCAAGGCCGTTCACGGTAAGCGTATGCCCCGCGAGGTCGAGCGTCACGTCTGAATTGACGGTCAGCGTCTCCGCATACGTCTCATCCGAAGTCAGCTGTCGGCTTGCGCTTTCAGTCTGGGCATACGACGGCACCGCCGCCGCCACGCATATTGCCGCGAGTGCCATCAGTTTTCTAGCGTTCATTCTTGGTTTGTCCTTTTTCTTGTTATAAAGTCTATACTTTACATCGATGCCTGAAGCCCGTCAAATCGCTCCGCCGCGTAATCGACGAGACGGCGCGTCTTCGAGTCGAACGAGAGCCCGATCAGCCAGATGGGGCGTCCGTCGGCGAGGTAATAATCAGCACGGCGCGATGAAGTCATCGCATCCGTACCGATGACGAACCATTTTGACACATTGTTGAGCATCATCGCCTCTCACAATTTTTGAAATTCATTGCTTCTTCACCGAGAGAACATATCGATTCCATTCGTCAATTGCTTCGTCAAATGTCTCGCACCATTTACCAGCCTTGCTTCCGGGACAAGTATCAACAAAACACCGCATCAGAGGGAAGATATAGGGCTTCTTGTTGCCAACCGTCCTTGATAATCACAAGTCCTCTTGTCATGGCAATTCTCCAGAATTGTTAAACATTGCAACCGTCGTCAATGGATTTGCATTGACGAGGTATTTCCTCCTCCACCCCCGCCGTATGGACGGGAAGTCATGCGTGTCTGTGGCTATCGGTCTCATCGCCGCACATTATACCAAAACTCTCATTGGCGTGCGACGGAAACGGGAAGTTTTTCAGACAAGATGGCGAGGAAGTCCATGTGCCAGTGGTGGGCTATCTGACGTAAATGACCAGACCTCTGTGGCGGAGGAGCCACAGACCGTCATCCTTGGGCGAGAGCTTGTATTTGCGGCCCAATTCACCGTCCGTCACGAACCGGACATCGTTGCCGGGCCTGTTCGTCTCGTCCCACGAGACGACGCGGAGGCCTTCCTTCGACAGCTCCGATACGGCGCTCGAGGGAATCTTCACCGTCACCGTCGCGCCAGCGTCGAAACGGACGGTCTTGCGCGCCAACTTCTGTTCGTCGGTCGCGGTTTGAACAAATACTAGCCACGAAGACAGCGGGAACGGAAGCTCCCTGCCTGAAATGTCGAGCGTAGCCCCATTTTGAAGCACGCATCCGAAATAGTAGTTGCCGACAGGCGTGTACGTTCCCGAAACGTAGATGCCGTTCATTGCACCGGTACCGTAGTGTTCGTCCCTGTTCGCGGCCTTGAAGTCGCGGACATGCACGGGAACGCCAAAATTGATAGCGCAGCCAATGTCGATATCGACCATGCTCCGCCCGGTTATGTCCGCAAAATCATTGAAGAAACCATAGCCTTCCACGCGGAGCTTTCCTTCCACGCCATCGAGCGACCCGTACCACCGGAAATAAGTTTCCGCCGCTATTGTCACGGTGACGGTGTGTCCGTTGAGGTCAGTTGTCACGCCCGCCGCGCCGATGTCGATCGCCGCACGCGACTGGTTGATGGCCGAATCCGCCGTGACACGTTCCAGCATCACGACCGGACGGCTTCCGCCGTTGCCCGCGCCGCCCATCACCGTGCCGCCGTTCAGAATCACGTTGTTGCGATACGCGACGGTGCTCTGCGCGTTGAATACGGCGTTGGAGTTCACCGTGATCTTGCCCGTGCCGAAGGGCGTGAACGCGGCATTGTAGGCCGCCGTCGAGAGCGCCGCCTGGATCGTTCCCGCCGCAACTTCGGTGTCGCCGGTATATGTCAGGGCCTTGGACGACGTGAACGTTCCCGTGCCAATTTTCTTCAACTTGATGTTGCCGCCGATTGCCGTCGTGGCGTTTTCAACCGCCGCGTCTGACTTCAGCGTCAGCAGCGCAATCGTGGCGTCCACGCTGTTCGTGATTGTCCCGGTCCCGCCGAAACCGGCCACCGTAAGGCCGAGGCCCTTCAGATCGACCGCCGTGCCTTCCGCGAACGTGGTCTTGCTCATGTTCAGTCCGCTCCAGTCGTTGGTACGTGCGAGGGCGGAGTTCCCGAACGTAACAGTCCTGTAGAGGAGCGTCGTCCCCTCGGAGAGGTCGATGTAGAGGTTTGGGCCGGAAATCGTGACGTCCGTTTCAAGCGTGGGGAGTGCATCTGCCACTATCTGCCCGGAACGCAGTCTGCAAATCCAGTTCGCGCTGTTCGATACGTCACCATCGTTCCCGCCGCCAGTCCATTCAGCCGTGGCAATCGCCGTGTCGGTCACGAGGAAGTCGTGGGGCGTTTTCATCGTGTCGTAGTTGGCCTTGATGCGCGCGGCGGACTCCGCGCCGTCGTACATGCGGATTTCGTCGTAGTAGCCCACCCACGAACGCCCTGTCGTGCCCATGCCGACACGCTGGCCGATCGTAAACCCGTATGCGTTCAGCGGATTCGCAAGCTGCTCTGCCGTAAGATAGCTCTCCCTCGCCTTGCACGCCAAGATGTCTTCGCTGAACTGGAGAGCGCCGTTCTCGTACACATAGCCCTTCGTTCCGTCAAACGCGATGGTCAGGTAAACCGGTTTGAAGAGATACGTCTCAGCCAAATCGTGCTGGGCGTAGCCCTTGGACGTCGTACCGTCGAATGCCGTGAACGCGAGCGTCTTGTGCTGGTTCTCGTTTCCGGTTCTGAAGTCGCCGTTCTGGCGCACTTCCCAGCCGTTGTCGGCGTTTGCGCCGTTCAGGCCGGTCGAGGAGAAGAAACGCTTGTAGATGCCGTTGAACGCATTCGAGCAGCGGAACCAGCCGCTCAAGGTGAACCGCGACTCGTCGGTGATGAACTGCTTGTACAGAGGAATCTTCAAAGCGTTGTTCTCGCCGTTCGACTCCGCATTCTGCTTGCCGACGGTGGGGAATCCAGTGAGGCTGACTTCCGTCTTGACCATCTTCGTCAAATGTCCCGTTTCGGAATAAGGCATGGCGTGGAGGCCGTTGCCGGTGGAGTCCGGCTCGGATTCGCCAAGCGCGGCCTTGCCCATGTGCCAGACGCCCACGTAGCCGCCGTCGCCGTTGTTCTTCCACACGTTCGCGCGCGACGCGGCGATCTCCGCGGCGTTGGTACGCTCCGTGCCCCAGTGCATCAAGATGTAGGAGGAAGGCCCGGCTATCACCGGGACACGGACCCAGATGAAGGAATCGCCGGACGGATTCCACGTTTCGATTTCGTGGGGGAGGACGTTCCCGTCGGCATCGGCGAACCAGAGGTCGGAGCCGTCCTTGACGAAGTAGTCGTCGTAGCTGAAGCCGTAACGCCCTTCGCCCAGCTTCACAAGTGCTTGGAAGTCCGTCAGCGGTTCATTGCCCGTGTAACCGGCGAACTTGAGCTGCTGTACCTTCGCCGTGCCTGTCGCAGCCGCCGGCATCGCGAGGAACGTGTTCGGCGTCGCCATCGTGTCGTAGTTCGCCTTCACGCGGTCGGCGGACTCCGCTCCGTCGTACATGCGCACTTCGTCGTAGAAGCCGACCCAGCTGTTGCCCGACCCCACCTTGTGGCCGATCATGAAACCGAAGTCGTTGGCAGGATTGGCCAATTGCTCCGCCGTGAGATAGCTCTGCCTCGCCTTGCATCCCACCGTGTCGTCGGATCCGATCAGGACGCCATTCTGGTAGATCGTCGCAATCCTGTCACTGAACACCACGGTGATGTAAACCGTATTCCAAAGGTACTTCGCATTAAGCTTATGCGGGGTGTAGTCGCCGAGCGTTGAGCCGTTGTACGTGGATGTCGCCAGCGTCTGGTGCCTGGTGTCGTCGTTGTTGCTCCAGCCATCGCCGTTCTGCCGCACTTCCCAGCCGTTGCCCGTATTAACGCCATTCAGCCCTGCCGAGGAGAAAAAACGCTTGTAGTTGCCGTTGTATGGATTTGAGCCGCGGAACCAGCCGCTCACCGTGAAACGCGACTCATCCGTTATCTTCTGGGAATAGTCAGGCACTTTCAATGCGTTCTTATCTCCGTTGGCATCCGCATTGGTCCTGCAGGCACCCGTCGGCCAGCCGGCATTCAAGGCACCGGTCATTTTGCTGATGTTGCCCGACTCGGAATACGGCACGGCGTCAAGCCCGTTCCCCGTGGCGTCAGGTTCGGGATCGGATGCGGCGGAGGTGACGCCCATGTGCCACACGCCCACGTAGCCGCCGCGGCCGTCCTTGTTGTTCTTCCACACGTTGGCGGTGGACATCTGCGCGGCAGTCCGCGCCTCGCCCCAGTGCATCGTGATGGACGTGGACTTGCCGGTCAGCTCCGGCACGCGTACCCAGATGTACGAGGCGCCGGAGGCGTTCCAGAGGTCGATTTCGTGGGGGATGACGTTCCCCTGCCAGTCGGAGAACCAGATGTCGGAGCCGTCTTTCGCCGCGTAGTCGTTGTAGCTGAAGCCGTACTGCCCTTCGGTCAGCTTCACCATCGCCTGGAAGTCGGTGAGCGTCGTCGAGCCGGAATAGCCCGAAAACACAAGCCGCTGCTCCTTCGCCTCCCCGACGCCGGCGACAAGCCCGGCCATCAGCCCGATTACAGCACCTAATTTGAAGCGTTTCACGTATGATTTTCCTGTTAACCTAGTTTTTCCAAATGCGCAACCATTATATCATATTCTTTCATGCCCGCACAAACTCAAAACACGACCATTTCTCGACCCACCCCACGTACGCTTCCCTTATTGAAAACGAAGAATATGACCGATTCTCCCCATCCTCCAAAACCCCGAAACTCCCAATAGCGAAAGCAAGAAGGACTACCGCGCGGAGGGCATGAAATCAGAGCTTGACCACGAAGGTGGTGCCTACGCCCGGACGCGACGTGCAGGTGACGCTGCCGCCGTAGGACGTGACGATGGCCTTCACCACCGCAAGGCCAAGTCCGTTGCCGGGCAGCGACCGACTCGCGTCTGAACGCCAGAAACGCTTGAAGAGGTTCGGCTGGTCGGCCTCGGAGATGCCGATGCCGGTATCGGACACCGCCAAGCGCGCAAGGCCCGTATCCGGCTCCTTCGAAAGCGTCACGCTCACCGTGCCGCCCGCCGGCGTGAACTTCACCGCATTGTCGAGGAGGTTCCCCACGAGCTGCTGGAGCTTCGCCTTGTGCGCGGAACGGACGATCTCCCCTTCTGGCAGGTCAAGGACAAACGCGACGCGCTTGTCCTCGGCCACGGAGGCGTAGAACTCCGTCATCTGCCGCACGATGGCCGCGAGGTCCACGTCAGTGCGCGGCGAGCGCTCGATGCGCGCACCGGTCTGGGAGAGGTCGAGCATCGTGTTGATGAGTTCGAGCATCGACGTGGTCTCCTCCGCCACGCCGGCGGCGAGTTCCTGCGCGGACACCTCGCCCATCGCGGCGAGTTCAGCCTGCGCGTGCATGCGCGCGAGCGGCGTGCGCAGGTCATGCGCGATGTCGTCGGAAAGGTCGTGCAGCTCCTGCATCGCCTTCGCGTGGCGGCGGCGGATGGACCGGTAGGCGAGAAAGAACGCGACGAATCCCACGACCGCGCCCAGCACGCCGAATGCGTTGCACACCAGCACCCACGTCAGCGTGTGCTCATTCAAGTACATAGCCGAACCCGACGACTGTGCGGATGTGCTTCACATCGTGCCCCTTGTCAATCTTGTCCCGGAGACGGCACACGCGCGTCTCGACGAGGTTCGTGTGCGGATCGAAGGAGCAGTCCCACACGCGCTCAAGAATCGTCGTCTTGGAGATCACGCGCCCCTTGTTGCGCAGGAGATACTCGAGAAGCTGGTACTCAAGCGGCTGGAGGCGGATGGATTCCCCCGCGCGCGTGACCTTGTGCGTCACAAGATCCATCTCGAGGTCGCCAGCGCGCAGGACGGTCTCGGGATCCGCCGAGGCACGGCGCAGCACGGTCTGCACGCGCACGATAACCTCGGCGATTGAAAAAGGCTTGGAGACGTAGTCGTCGCCTCCGGCCTCAAGACCCGCAATGCGCGAATCCACGCTGCTGCGGGCGCTTAACACCACGACGGGCAACTTGCTGCCGGAGGCGCGCAGACGGCGGATGAGCTCCAGCCCGTCCATCTTCGGCAACATGATGTCCACGATCGCGGCGTCGAAGGGACCATGCTGCGCCTGCAGGAGACCGTCTTCGCCGTCGGCCGCGCGCGTGGTGCGGAAGCCCGCCTCCCGGAAGCCCCGGGCGACGAACTCCGCGATTTTCGCGTCGTCTTCGACGATGAGCACATGCATGGCGCAGCGGTCCCCTCTGATCAGAACGCGTTGATGGCGTCCTGGATGCGCTTGTCGCGATTCTTCTCCGCGGCCTTGCGCGCCTCTTCGTCGATGGCGCGGCGTTCCTTGTCCGCAAGGCGCGTCACGTCGGAGTCCCAGGCGGTGATCACGGCCTCGTAGTCCTCGCTTGCGCCCGCGAGGCAGGCGGTGATGCTGCGGCCCGGCGCCACGTCGAGGCGGTAGTAGGGATGCGTCCAGCTGAGGCTGCGCGCCCACGTGCGGTAGCGCTTCTGCAGCGCCACGATCAGCTCGTGGCGGCGCCAGTTGCCGTCCGCCGGCTCAATGGCCTTCTTCGCGCACGCGCACACCATGGCGACCTTGTGGGTCTTGGGCGTGAGGTACACGAAGTAGTCGTCGAACCCGGCAAGGGGCTTGGCGGGCTTGAACTTCGCGCGCACGAGCGAGGGCTCGTCCGGATCGCGTACGATGTCCTTCTTTCCGGCCTTGTACACGTCGCCGAACTTCAGTCCGAGGAACGTATCCGTGTTCACGGGCTCCGCCTTCGCGCTCGGTGCGGCCACGACGCCAGCCGTCGAGCAGTCGCCCACGGGATAGCTCTGCAGGCTCTCGCTCGTGCTGGTCGCGATGACGTTGCCGTCTGCGTCCGTGGTGGTGGTCGTCTCGCGGCGGCGCTCGGTGACCATGTTGTTGTTCGTCGTCACGGACGTCTCCACCTGCGTGCGCGTGGCGGGTTCCTTCGCCTTCTCGACGGCAGCCGTCTCCTTCGCCTTGTCGGCGGCGTCCGACTGCTTCTCCTTTGCGATGAGGCAGGTACCCACAAGCGCCACCAGTCCGGCGGCGAGTCCGAATGTAAGCATGTTGCGGTTTTTCATTGCTTTGCTTCCTTTCTGATTTTTCTGGTTGTTTCAGATGTCAACTAGTTTACCAGTTAGGCATTGCCGCAACCTTTCCATGACATTACATTTTCGTCATCATGGAAATTGGGAAAAACTCACGCTTTCGGGGCGGGGGCCGCAGGCGCGGCGGGCGCCGCCGGGCGCGGAGGGACCTTGAACTCCTCCGGCTTGAAGCGGTAGACCTCGCCGCGATCCGCGGAGACGTTCGCCGCGAGCACCGCGACCGCGCTCTCGTAGGCGAGCTCGCAGGGACAGTTGAGCGGCGTCCCGTGGCGGCAGGCCGCGAAGAAGTTCTCGAGGTGCGGCATGTGGGCGGGCTTGTTCATCGTCACGGCGAGGGCGTTGCCGTTCGCCTGCACGGAGATGCGCGTGTCGACGGCGATGTCCTTCGTGACTTCCTTCTTGATCTTGTCGCCTTCGTTCGGGAGGATCCACCCCTTGTCGATGAACTTCTGCCATTCGGCGTCGGAAAGACCGCCCTC
Organism: uncultured bacterium; assembly: GCA_902802945.1. Lineage (GTDB taxonomy): Bacteria > Verrucomicrobiota > Kiritimatiellia > RFP12 > UBA1067 > RUG572. The sequence continues at coordinate 10,415 of CADCOC010000077.1, forward strand.
GCGCAGTTCACGCTGCACTGTGTTTCCGCGCGCGGAAATCTCGGCAATCGTAAGCGAGGCGTTCATGCCCATGAACTGCTCGTAGAAGCCGCCGCGGGAGTTGGAGGAGATCACCTGGTAGATGGCCTCGTTCTTCGTGCCGTCCGGCATCTTGAACTCGTAGATGCAATACATGCGGTCATAGGCCATGCGCGGCGGGTTGAACGCGTCCTTTCCGCCTACGGCGCGTACGCTCGACGGCGGCACGCCCCACGCCCAGATGAAGAGGTCGATCTGATGCGAGCCGAGGTCCACCATCGACCCGCCGCCGTACTTGTAAAACCAGCGCCAGTTGAGGTACTGCTCCGCGTTCTCGTAGCCGTACTTCGTGAGGATCTCCTGCTTCGGCGGCTTCTTGTAGGTGAAGAAGGGGGCGAGCGTGCGGTTCCACTGCGCGTAGGCGGTCGTCACGCGGCCGAGCATGTTGGGGACGATGTTCTCGAAGCAGTGGCGGTAGCGCGGGTTGGAGCGGCGTTGGTGGCCGATCTGGAGGAGCTTGCCCGTCTCCTTCTGCACGCGGCACATCTCGGCGGCCTGCTCGAGCTTGTTCGACATCTCCTTCTCGCAGTACACATGCTTGCCCGCGCGGAGGCAGGCGCACGTGTGTTCGCAGTGCATCCAGTCGGGCGTCGCGATCACGACCGCGTCGATGTTCTTGTCCTCCTTTTCGAGCATCTCGCGGTAGTCCTCGTACGACTTCACGTCCATACCGTACCCCTTGAAAAACGCCTTCGCCTGCTGGCACTGGAACTTCCAGATGTCGCACACGGCGCGCACGCGCACGCCGGGGATGCGCACGAGCGACTCGGAGAGGACGCGTGCCTCCTTGCCGAAGCCGATGAGGCCTACGTTGATCTGGTCGTCCTTCGGACCGATGGTGGCGTCCTCGGCGTGGAGGATGTTGAAACTCGGCAGGAACGCGGCCGTGGCGGCGGCGCCCTTGACGAAACTGCGGCGGTTCAAATTGAATTCCATCTGTGTTTCCTTACGGGTTCAAGTTGCTTTATTTTACCAAAACCGCGCCGCGCGCGCAAGGACGCGGTCGCAAAAAGCCATTTCACCTCAAGGCGAAAATGCCGCGGAAAGTTCCCTTCAAATACGCCCATGCAATGTCGGGACGATGGTTGCGTAAAGCAACAAGTCCATAATAGGCGGCGGATAGAGGGGCAAAAATAAAGGTGACCGAGAGGATTTGCAAGAAGGAAAAGTGCTTTCGGGCGAAGCGAAGGCGGTTACGCGCGAAACAATAGGTTCGATACGGTTTTTCAATTCCCAGCTGGCGCAATTCAGGCACGCAACCGGGTTCTAGGAATCCTAGGTGATCTGTGCAGGCTACAGTCGATATGATGGCTTCGTAGCCTGCTTCGCGAATCTTCCACCCGAAATCCGATTCCTCAAATATCTGCTCGTATGACTCGTCGAATCCGCCAACCACTTCATATACTGCCCTTGGAACCATGAAGCCGTTTGGATAGTACGAAGTCGGATAGGTCTGCGGTTCGGGCGGCAATTTCTCCAACGGCAAATTCGGACAGTTGTCCTTTGGCTGGGACGTCCATCGGTTGAAATCGCTGCCGAGCGACCAAATTAGATTGTTCTTGCCAGGACGCTTGTGAACGGCCATTGGCGCAGCGAACCCGAGTTTCGGATTCTTCCTAAACTCACCGACAAGCACCGCAAGCGCGTTTGCACCTAGAAGGTTATCGTCGTCGAGAAACAGCAAGAACTCTCCGAGCGCAATTTTTGCTCCATTGTTTCGCGACACGGCCTGAAACGAATTCTTTTCGTTGCGGATGTATTTTACCCGAGCATCGCCGCCAAAACGCTCTTCAATCCGTGCTTTAGTATCGTCTGGCGAACAGTCGTCCACCACGACTACCTCAAGCGTGACATCATTTCCCTGCGCCAATACACTCGCCACGCAGTCACAGACCATCGTAGCGCGGTTGAAAGTCGGAATTATGACGGATATGTCAATAGCCATTACTGGAAATCGGTCTTTGCGTAACCCCAGATCTTGAATTCGTCAATGGAATATCCGACACGCGCGTACGAGGGCATTTCATCCTCGCGGCTGGGGAACACGAGGAACGAACGGTGGTTGGCAAGCGGCGGACCGTTCCAATTCGCAGCCGACGTCGTCAGGACAGTTTTACCGTCAATGAACACGGCTGCAGTTGCCGTGGTGCCATTGCTCAAAACGACGCCGTCGGCATCCCAGACGAGCGCATAGTGATGCCAGCCATAGAGGTTGTCCTTGATAAAGTCGTAACTCGGGTACTTTGCGAAGGAGGACGACGCCATCACCGGAAGCCCGCCGATGCGGAACGTGAGCCCCGCACCGCCCGTGCCGTTGTTTGAATTCCAATCCTGGCTGATTTCGTCCCGCGGCTCGTAACAGATGATTTCGAAGAAACGCGGGCACCCGCCTGTCGTGAGACGCGCCATTCCTTCGTCGATCTTTCCCCAGAACTCGATCGTGCCCTTGCGTCCAATGGTGCCGGGCGGCAACTTGAACCTGGCGGCGGACGTATAAGGCGGAACGTGCAGGGCAAGTCCGTCAACGCCCTTCGTAAAATCGCCGGCCATGATAAATCCATGAGGTCCAAGCTTGGGTCTCGACACCTCTTCCCGCGAGTTGAAGGTGCAGTGATAGACGAGTCCGCCGGAAGAACCGCCCTTGGTGGTAGCAGAGCGGGACGCAAGTGTGAGCGAGCGGAAACTCGCGCGGGGGATCTTGAGGTTACCGAGCAGCGAACGCACCGCAAAGACGTCGTTCGAGACGGTCATCGCGAAGTGGTCGCCGTTGGACAGCTCGACCTTCGACTCGCCGTTCGTGCCAGAGAAGTTGATGGACCGCACAAGGGACGGCGCGAGCGCGAGGTTCTTCTCGAAAAGCGTCGCGCCGGTTATCTTCTTCGTGAGGAAGTCGCCTTTGACGGTCGAGCCGTCCCTGAGCGACGCTGAGACCGTGACTGCGGGTTTAGCCGCCAACGCCGCACAGCCAGCAACCGCCGCGACCACGCATACAGCCACACGGAACATTTGCCGTTTGTGACTTGTGAACATTTGTGTCACTTGCGATTTGTGAACAATATCCATATCATACCTCCCTTACCGTACGCTCTTGTCGACCTTGTATTCGTCGAGAAGCTTCTTCTCGCAGTTCGTAGTGACGGTCTGTGCGCCACGCTTGAACGCCGCCACGATGTCGTCCTGGTCCACGCAGATGAAGTGCTCGGTGTAGCCCGGCACGACCTTGCCGCCGTTGACCATCACGGCCGTGCCCTTCGCGCCGCCGGGCAGGGATGGCTGCTTCGCGACGTAGCGCAGGAACGCGCCGTCCGTCGAGTAGCTGTTGCCGAACGCGGCCACGGCCACGCCGTGCGGACGCGACAGCACGAGCTCGCGCACCACCTCGATCTTCCCCTCGCCCATCGGGACGGGGTGGACGACGTCCGTCGTCACGTACCCCGCCGAGAGTCGCACGCGGATGCCGCGCAGCCGCTCGCGCGGGAGCGGCAGCGTAGCGGCGGCGTTCGCCACGAACAGCTCGGGACTCGCCGAGACGACGTAGTTCTCCACGCCCGCCTTCTCAAGCGCGTGCAGCATCGCGATCGACGATGTGAAGTACCACTTGCGGTACACGCGCTCGTACTCGCGCACGCAGAATGCGTCGAGGTCCGCCACGCGCGCCCCCGCATAGATCTGCGCATTGTACGGCCATGCGATCCAGCGTCCGATCTCGTTCAGGCGCGGGTAGTCCCTCTCGCTGTAGAGCTTCCAGCCGTCCTGGGGACGGTAGACGGAAGAGAAGCCCTCCTCGATCGTGCGCTGGACCAGTCCCTTGAAGCGCGTCACGCCGTTCTCGACAAGCCCTTCCGACACGTCGCCCTTGATGATCGTGCCGTCGAAGTCCCAGAACGCCATCGGCACGGCCGTCGGATCGGCGGCCTTGATCTTCGCGACGTTCTCGAGAATCTGCCTGACGATCGGCTCGGCGTGCCGCTCGGCGGCGGTTGGCAACGGCGGTCGCGGGGCGACCGCCCTACCAGTTTGGACCGCCGAGCAGACGAGCGCGAGGAGCATGTAGAATGCCGTGATGCGCATGGTCGGAACGCCTTACTTCAAGCGGCCGGTGTAGGCCTTCTCACCGGCGGTGTCGAGCGTCGCCTTGAAGAACGCGTTGGCCGCCTTTTCGCGGGCGCCGTCCCACGGACGCGGACCGCCCGTCAGTTGCACCGCCCAGAGCTTGAGCTGCTTCTTGTGCCAGTTGACCATGCAGTTCGTGCCCCACGCGCCGCCGTGGCCGAACCAGGCGTTCTCGTTGTCCGTCTCTGGAGCGGAGAGTCCGAGCGAGTAGCCACCAAGGCCCTTCGGGCGCGTGCTGACGGCGAGGATCGACTTCACCGTCTCCTCCTTGAGGATGCGCACGCCGTTCTCGCCCACGCCGAGGTTCATCAGCATCTTGTAGAACTTGAGCTGGTCGCGCGCCGTGGTCCAGAGGCCCGCGCCGGCGGACGAGAACACGCGGTCGTCGCCGTACGGACGCTGCATCGACGGGTTGCAGCTCTGCCAGACGGCGGGCTGTCCCTTGCGGCACCCATAGAGATGCACCTGCTTCGCGAGCTGCGCCTCGGTGGGCCAGAAACCGGAATCCTTCATGCCGAGCGGATCGAGGACGCGCTCCTTGAGGAAGTCCTCCCAGCGCTTGCCCGTGACCTTCTCGACCACGGCCGCGCCGATGTCGATGCCCACGTTGGAGTACGACTGCTTCGTGCCGGGTTCGAACTTGATCGGCAGCGCGGCGGCCATCACCGCCACGGAGCGGAGCGGCATGCGACGCGACCAGCCGCCCATCGTGTGGAAGTTGGGCAGTTCGAACTCAAAGCCGCCGGTGTGGTTCAGCACCATCCGCACGGTGAGCGTGTTCTTCGCCTTCGTGAGCGTACGCACGCCGTCCTTCTCGGACGTCTTCACCCACAGCGTGCCGAATTCGGGCAGGTATTTCGACACCGGGTCATCGAGGCTGATCTTGCCCTCCTCCACGAGAATCGCGATCGTCACGCCGCAGAATCCCTTCGTCTGCGAACACTGCATGTAGACGTCGTCGAGCGTGATCGGACGCTTCTTGCCGACGTCCGCGTAGCCCACGCACGCGACTTCCTGCTTGCCGTCCTGATAGAACACGCTGATCGCGCCCGGAAGCTGTCCGTTTTCCACGAACGGCTTGAGCGCGTCGGCCGCGAAGTGCGTGCCGGAATCCACAGGTTCCACCGCAAAGCCGGCAAACGCCAGCGCGGCAATGACGAACAATGATTTCAGTTTCATCTTGCTTTTCCTTATATGCGATTTAGAACCACTCTTCCGCGCCATTCGCGATCCAAGTCACACGGCTTGACGAAAACTCGCTGAAACAACCCTGCGCGTCTGAAAGGTTCGACGCGCCTATTATGCCAAATCCGCATGTGACTTGCAAGCCAGTTTCCTAACTTATTCCAAATCTACAGATTGTGCTCGCTCGCTGATGACATCGTGACGAGCAGATCGGCACGGCCTGCATCTTTTTCCTCACTTCCGGCCAATCGCGGATAACACCGCCTTCGCGACGAGTCCGCCCTCCATCTTGCGGACATGCGGCTTGTGATGGTACGTGTCGCTCCAGTTCGCGTTGCGGTCGAGCGGGTCGAGCGCCGCAAAGAGGTCGTTCGTTTCGATGCCGCCGAGTCGGGCGACGACTTTCGCCCCCGCCGCGTTCAGCTCGCGCGCCTTCGCCGTCTTCGCCGCGTCCTTGAGCGGCGTGGACGTGCACCACACGATCTTCGCCGAAGGCTGCTTCTCGCGGATAAGCCGGAGCGCCGCCTCGAACCGCTTTTCCCAATCCGCCGTCGGCGTGTCAAGCGAGTGAAGGCCGTTGTTGAAGTGAATCACGTCGTACTTCGCCTCGTCCAGGTAGATTCCGAGGAAGGTCAGATAGTGCGGACTTGTCACGCAGTAGGACGAAATCCAGTAGGTGACGTTGACGCCCTTTGCCTCAAGGAGACGCCGCGCCTCGCCCTCGTAGCCGTTGACGATCGAGTCGCCCACCAGTAGCACGCGGGGCAGGTTCTTGCGCCCGTCCACGAGATGGTAGGCGTACGACCGCGACCATTCCGTGTTCTCGTGTCCGCGCAGGTTCACGGAGACCGGGCAGCCTCCGTCCGGCTTGTCGGCCGCCAGCGCCGGCATCGCGCAAAATACGGACATTCCTACCGCAACGCACGCGGCGTATCGATTAATCGTCTTTCTCACTTGCATTGATAGACTCCTTCTTATTTTTTGAACAGAAAGAGTATATCAAAGTCCCGCTTGGGAGGCGAGTCATAGTTGCAAACTGAGCCCTACCGGCGGCTCCGCCTGTTCGTCAGGTTTTGGTATTCCCAGCATCTGGCTGAAATGCGTGCCGGTGAGTTTGGCCTCGTTCGGGTTGGAAAGGTCGAACTCGAACTCGGTTTCGTAGGCGTATGTGCCGGTTGCATTCGCGCTGCAGTCGCCCGCATCATCGATGCCAAACTTCAAATCGCCGGAGTAGTGCGCCGTGACCTTAGCCTTTCTGCCGTCCTCCTCAACCTTGAGGGTGTATTCCAAGCCCTCCGCTTGCTTCAAAATGGGGCCTTCGAAGAGCAGGTTAGTCATGTCCGGAGTAAAAAGCATGTCATACCCCTTCTCCGACGTCACGTCAGGATTCTTGAATTTTGGCGTGGGCGGCGGATTCTGTCCGGTGGTAAGGGCAACGTAAACGTTGCCTGACAACTGGCTCATGAACGTGGAGATGACCTTGCGGTGCTGGATGTTCGGAATCGTATACTTGAACTTGCCAATCATCTCGTCGGTTCGCCGGTCAACGATGTTGAACTTCTCGCCTGCAATCGTGAACGAAGCGCGATGGGCATCTCCCTTGAAGTTTACGAAGAGGCCTTCGCCGTCATACATCTCGCGTTTTTCCACGCTCATCTGCTCTTCTAACGTGCTCTGCCAATACTCCGTCAACTTGGCGTCGAACTTGGCGAACCTGACATCGCCCGGGGTGAAGTTGCGCACGTTCTTGAGCTCTTGCGACATCTGCTGGGCTATCTCATTGACCTTGTTGCCATCCTTGAAGGCTCCGCTCGCGATAGCGAGCACCACGTAGTTGGTGTAGATCTTGAGGCAGGTGTCCGTCATGCCCCTGCCGAGCCTCGACACCAAATCGGCGGCCTTGGCGTGCTGCTCGGCATTGAGTTTCGCTTCGCCGACCTTGGAATTCCTTCCCTTGCCGTTGATGAACTTGAGGGCATCGTCAACCAAGCCTTCTGCCTTCTCAAAGGAGACGCTCTTGTTCACGGGATCGACTACATTGGCAATCGCTTTGCTCACGGCGATGATGCGGCGCGCCGTGAGGGGCTTGCCCTTGTCGTAGTCCCCTGTCTTCATCGCGTCGCGGACATCCTTTGGCAGGTCCTGGACGTCAGTTGCCCCGAACATGCGCAGGACGGTATCCTTGAAAAGCTTGCGGATATCGTTGTTTATGCCTTTGCTGGCATCGTCCCGCCAAAAATGCCCGTAGCCGTCATAGCCCTTGGCGACGATCTTCCTGGGCGTTCCGTCCAACGCCGTCAGCGGATTGTCATCCGCCTTCAGAACCGTGCCCTTGTCCGAGACGTTCGCCGCGAACTGCGTGAACGCCCTGAACTGCGCATCATTAAGGTTGACTTGAATTGCCATGGTCTTGCTCCGTTCCTGGAATTATCTTCCATCCCGTTTACACGCCACGTGGAGAAAGGTTACAGTCCCAAAAGCAGATCTACGCGACGACATTCTCAAGATGCGCTTATGCGATGGCTATGGCACACTGGGGCTGGGTTCTCGAGAGAGCCGGTGTCCGTGCCGGTCAGCTTGAGGTAACCGTAGCTCGTAGCGTTTGTCGTTATCTGGAGACATTTACCCACGAAACCGTTCGCCACCAGATTTGCACATTCCGCAGACGGTTCGGGTGGCGACTGCACGGCACTTGCGGCAGTCGATTTGTTTGCCATGTCCTCATTGAACGGCAGGTAAATTGCGAGACCGTCGTTGAGTGTTGCGTCCGCGAAAGACGGGAGAATTATGCCCGCCGCAATCGCGAGCGCCATAATGGCCGACTTGTTTACGTGCCTCATTGTCGTTTCTCCTTTTTTCAAACTTCTTCATTCAACACGCACTCGCCGCCGTGGAACACGAGGACGAGGCGGTGGAGCGTAACGGTGCCGCGCTGCCAGCGCGTTGCCGTCGTCTTCATAAACAGGCTGGCATAATCTGCCACGCCGTAGAGTATGGGCCTTGAGTTCTCCATGCCGTCTATTATATCATAAACTTCCCAAGCTGGCGGTTTAACTGTGGAATTCTATGAAGCCGCCGTCCCAGGCAACGATGGACGGAACCTCGACGCGACAGATGCCAGCGAGCCGCATGCCGCTGTGGCAGGACGTTAACGACGGATATCGGTTGACTATTGGGTAGAATAAAGGGAACGACGGCAAGCCGTCGTTCCCTTTCCTGCCGCGACAAGCGCGGCCCTCCCTTTGCGGCCCGCTCGGCGAGCGGGCCTTCCAGACGGCGGTCGCGGGGCGACCGCCCTACCGATTACAGCACGGGGAGCGCGGCAAGTTCGGTGAGGAGCTTGTAGTTCTCCTTGAAGCCGACCTCGGCCTTCTCGAGCATCTCCTTGGCCTTGTCGGGTCCGGCGATCTTCACGAGCTGGCGGAAGCGGTTCTCGCCGAGTTCCTTCGAGACCGCGTTCGCGGCGAAGGAGACCGTGTCGCTCTTGTCCTTCGAGTCGAGCGTGAGGCCGTTCTTGCCCTCGGCCGCCTTGCGCGGGTCGTAGCGCCAGAGCGGGAAGTGGACGGAATCCACCGCCGCCACCTGGTGCGCCGGGCCCGTGGCCGTGTTGAGGCCCTGCTCGATGCAGTGCGCGTAGGCGATGATGATCGCGGGGCCGTCGTAGTTCTCGGCCTCGTTGAAGGCCTTCACCGTCGCGGCCGGGTTGGCCGCCATCGAGACGTACGCCACGTACACGTTCTTGTACTGCATCTGCATGAGGCCGAGGTTCTTCTTGGCCTGCACCTTGCCGGACGCCGCGAACTTCGCGATCGCGCCGGTCGGCGTGGACTTCGAGGCCTGGCCGCCCGTGTTGGAGTACACTTCCGTGTCGAGCACGAGTACCTTGACGTTGCGGCCCGAGGCGAGGACATGGTCGAGCCCGCCGTAGCCGATGTCGTAGGCCCAACCGTCGCCGCCGAGGATCCACACGGACTTGCGGACGAGGTTGTCCGCCACCGAGAGGAGCTGGGCGCAGAGGTCGCAGCCCGCGTCCTTGCCGGCCTTGAGGTAGCCCTTGAGCTCCTTGACGAGCGCGCGCATCTGTTCGACACCCTGGCCCTTCTCGTCATGCTGGTCGACGGCCTTGATCTTCTCGAGGCACGCCTTCGTCTCGGCTGGGGTCTTGTCGCTCGCGAGCAGCTTCTCGACGAGCTCGAAGGCGAAGCCCTGGAGCTTGTCCGCCGAGACGCGCATGCCCATGCCGAACTGCGCGTTGTCCTCGAACAGCGAGTTGGACCACGCCGGGCCCTTGCCGTCCTTACGCTGGCAGTACGGGGTGGTGGGCAGGTTGCCGCCGTAGATGGACGAGCAGCCAGTCGCGTTCGCGATGAGGAGGCGGTCGCCGCAGATCTGGGTGAGGAGCTTGACGTAGGGCGTCTCGCCGCAGCCCGAGCAGGCGCCCGAGAACTCGAAGAGCGGACGCTTCAGCTGGGAGTCGAGGACCTGCTTCGTGTCGAGCTTCGCGGGATCGACGTCCGGCAGCTCGAGGAAGAACTTCCAGTTCTCGGCCTCGCTCTGGCGGAGCGGGATCTGCTCGACCATCTTGAGGGCGCCCTTGGCGGCCATCGGGCACTTGACGACGCAGAGCTTGCAGCCCATGCAGTCCTCGGGGGCGCACTGGACGGTCACCTTCTCGCCGAGGGCCTTCATCTTGGGCGTCTTGGCGTCGGCGCTCTTGAACGTGGCCGGCGCGCCGGCGAGCTTGTCGGCGCCGTACACCTTCATGCGGATCGCGGCGTGCGGGCAGATGATGGAGCACTGTCCGCACTGGATGCACACGGACGGATCCCACTGCGGGATGAACGCCGCCACGTTGCGCTTCTCCCACTGCGTGGTCGCGGTCGGCCACGTGCCGTCGTCCGGGATGGCGGAGACGGGCAGCTCGTTGCCCTTCTGCGCGATCATCTTCGCCGTGACCTTCTTGATGAAGTCGGGCGCGGCGTCGGAGACGATCGGCGGCATCTTGAGCTTGCCGGCAGGAGCGGCCGGGTACTTGACCTCCTCGATGGCGGCGGACGCCGCCTCGATGCACTTCCAGTTCATCTCGACGACTTCCTGGCCCTTCTTGGAGTACGCCTTCTCGGCGTAGTCCTTGAGGACCTGGATCGGATCGAGCTCGGTGCCGTCGGCCTTCGCGAGCTTGATGCCGGAGAGCTTGAAGAACGCGGTCTGGAGGACGGTGTTCGTGCGCGTGCCCATGCCGTTCTCAAGGGCGATCTTCGCCGCGTTGATCACGTAGAACTTGAGTTTCTTGTCGATGATCGCCTGCTCGACCTCGTCGGGCATGTGGTCCCAGATCTCGGCCGCCGTGTAGGGCGAGGCGAGGAGGAACACGGAACCCGGCTTCGCGGCCTTGAGCATGTCGTACTTCTCGAGGTACGGGAAGCAGTGGCACGCCGTGAAGTCGGCCGAGTTGATGAAGTACGGCGAGCGGATCATGTCCGAGCCGAAGCGGAGGTGCGAGATCGTCACGCCGCCGGACTTCTTGGAGTCGTACTCGAAGTAGCCCTGCGCGAAGTTCTCGGTGTAGTTGCCGATGATCTTGATGGAGTTCTTGTTCGCGCCCACCGTGCCGTCGGCGCCGAGGCCCCAGAACATGCACTCCTTGCGGTCGCTCGCCGAGGATGTAGCGGCCCGTGACGTCGTCGACGATGCCCACCACGAAGTGGTCGAGCGGCTTCGCCTCGAGCATGTTGTCGTAGATCTTCTTGCACATCTGCGGCGTGAAGTCCTTCGAGCCGATGCCGTAGCGGCCGGCGAGGACCTTCGGATACGCGAAGGAGATGACGCCGTCCTGCTTGGCCTGGCCGATCGCGGCGCAGACGTCGAGGTAGAGCGGATCGTTCGCGCCGGGTTCCTTCGTGCGGTCGAGCACCGTGATGCACTTGACCGTCGCCGGGATGGCGGCGACGAAGTCCTTCATGGAGAACGGACGATAGAGGTGCACCTTGATGAGGCCGACCTTCTTGCCCTCCTTGAGGAGCGCGTCGACCGTCTCGTGCAGCGTGTCGCAGCCGGAGCCCATCGCGATCACCACGTACTCGGCGTCGGGCGCACCGACGTAGTCGTAGAGCTTGTACGCGCGGCCCGTGAGCTTCGCGAGCTTGTCCATGTACTTCTGGACGATCGCGGGCGTGGCGACGTAGTACTTCTCGCAGCTCTCGCGGCCCTGGAAGTTCATGTCCGGGTTCTGCGCCGTGCCGCGCATCGTCGGATGCTCGGGGTCGAGGGCGCGGGCGCGGAAGGCCTCGACGTACTTGTCGTCGATCATCTCGCGGATCGTCTCCATCGGGATCTCGTCGATCTTCTGGACCTCGTGCGAGGTGCGGAAGCCGTCGAAGAAGTGGAGGAACGGCACGCGGCTCTCGAGCGTGGACGCGTGCGCGACCATCGCCATGTCATGCGCCTCCTGGACGGAGTTGGAGCAGAGCATCGCGAAGCCGGTCTGGCGGCACGCCATCACGTCGCCCTGGTCGCCGAAGATGCAGAGGCCCTGGCACGCGAGGGAGCGCGCGGACACGTGGAACACGGTCGGGGTGAGCTCGCCCGCGATCTTGTACATGTTCGGGATCATCAGCAAGAGGCCCTGCGAGGCCGTGAACGTCGTGGTGAGCGAGCCGGTCGTGAGCGAGCCGTGCACCGCGCCGGCGGCGCCGCCTTCGGACTCCATCTCGACGATCGAGGGGATCGAGCCCCAGATGTTCGTCTTCGCGTGCGCAGCCAGTTCGTCGCACGTTTCCGCCATCGGGGACGACGGGGTGATCGGGTAGATCGCCGCCACTTCGCTGCACGCGAAGGCGATCTGAGCGGCCGCGGTATTGCCGTCGACCATGATCTTCTTAGCCATGTTCTCTTTTTTCCTTCTTCTGGTTGGATGAAAAATGAACGATTATTATATGATTATTCCCCGCCGAATTCAAGCGCAAAAGCGCAAAAGCGCAAAATCTGTCGCCCGCCGACCGTTACCGCGCCAGATCCACGCGCTTGCCGCTGAAGCCGATACCGTACTTGAGCACGGCGATGCCCTCCGCCTCCATCTCGGCCGCGTAGCGCTTCGCGTCAATCTGCTTGCGCGCCTGCTTCGCGGCGGCGGCAAGTAGCGTGCCAATACGCTTCTGCGAGGCGCGGGCGGGGATCTTCGGCGACTTCAGCTCAAGGACCACGCCCGGCAGCGTCACGCCGGAACGCGGCTTCATCAGGATGTCGGGGCGTCCATCGCCCTCCTCGCGGTTTGACGTGATCTCAAACGTGTCGCGGCCGAGAGCGAGGAGACCGAGGAGCAGACCGTGGAAGAAATCCTCCTTCGCCGTGTCGAAGTAGCTGGCAGACGAAACGAGGAACGCCTCTATCGCCTTTCGGAACTTCTCGGCGTTCCCGCTCGTCAGCGAATCAAGGATGTCCTGGAGGTCATCGCCCACGGTCGGCGTGCAAGTGATCGGATCGAGGATGTCGTCGCGGAACACGCGGACGAGTTCCCGGTTCGGGAACGCCAGAACCGCCCGGTTGTGGTCATTGGGGCCGGACAGCACCTTGAGGTATCCCGTATGCACAAGCAGCGACCAGATGATCTGCGGGTTGTTCTGGATCGTCCCGTACTTCCCGAGTTCCTTGACACACGGAACCTGCGCCTTCTTCTTTTCAAAGAAATCCGCGAGGGCGTCGCGCATCCTCGGCGTCATGCGCGCCATCACGTCGGATACAAGGTCGTTGCTGCTGGTGTTCATCCAGTACGGTTCAGGCACGAAGTCGCGGCGAGCGTAGTTGAGAACAGACCACGGGTTGTAGATTTCGGAAGGGCCGAAGCGGTAACCATCGTACCACTCCTTCGCCTCGGCAATATTCTCCGGATGGCCACACGCGGAAAGCAGGTCCATTACCTCGTCCTCAGTGAAGCCGAAACAGTCCGAGTAGTCGTTGTCGAACACGGACCAGACCTCCGGGTTGTTGAGGCCGGAGAGGACACCTTCCTTCGCGACGCGCAGGATGCCGGTGATCACGCCGAGGCGACAGTGCTTTCCGTCCTTCATTGCGCCGGAGAGGAAGTTGCGGAAAAACTGTAGCGCCTCCTCGCCGAAACCGTGCGTCGCCGCGTAGTTGATCGGCGAGTCGTATTCGTCAATCAGGATGACGGGCTTTGCCTTGTAATGTGCATGGAGCGCGGCGGCAAGGACACCAAGAGCTCGTTGAAGATTGGATGGCGTGCGCTGCTCGATACAAAGCTTATGATGGAAAGCCCTTGCGGTTTCAATGCAGCACTCCGACTCAAACACCTCATGATGTCGGTCAAATTCATCTCGGATCGCATCCGTGATCATTTCACGGACTTCCTTCCATGTTCCACCCTTCGCGTCCTTGAACGTGATGAAGATCACGGGATACTTGCCCTGCTCGGCGCGGTGACCTGGGTTCCGCCACACCTTTGTGCCCTTGAAGAGACATGCGTTGCTCTTCTCTGTTTTCTCAAAAAACGCCTGGAGCATGTTCATTGCGAACGTCTTGCCGAAGCGGCGCGGACGCGTGAAAATGGCGACCGTGGACTTCTTGTCGAGAAGTCCCGAGATGAGCTGCGTCTTGTCGGCAGACCAGTAGCCGGCCTTGACCTCGGCCCAGTTGCTGTTGCCCACCGGAAGCGGCGGGAACCCGACGCCCTTCTGAGAGTCCCTGTTTGTCATGCCGCTATTCTACCACATCGCCCCGCGCGGTGCAAGCACGGCATCGGACCCAAACAGGGATTCGCGTCGATTTGCCGTTGAATATTAACCGGCGTCAGCCAGCGGTGAAAAACGACTGCATTTCCTCGAACTCTGGTACCTTAGAGAGCACCAGCGCGCGGCACTCAGCGTAGATCTCCGCCGCCGTACGGGACGATCCGTACCCCAGCACACGCTCCGCAAGTGCGCGCGCATCGTCCGCAGAAACCGCCTGAAGCACCTTCCGAATCGGCGGAATGTAGCCCGCGCTCATGGAAAGCTCCGTCACGCCAAGACCCGCCCAGAGAACGCCCAGCACCGGATCGGAAGCCGACTCGCCGCACACCGCCACGGGAATCCCGGCCGCACGCGCCGCACGTACCGTCATGTCCACAAGGCGTATCACTGCGGGATTCGCCGGCTGGTAGAGGTACGAGACACGCTCGTTTGCGCGGTCTGCCGCCATCGTATATTGGACAAGATCATTCGTCCCAATGGAGAAAAAGTCACATTCCTTCGCAAAGGCGTCCGCGTTCAGTGCGGCGGACGGCACCTCGACCATCATGCCACGCGGGATATTCGCGTCGAAAGAAACGCCCTCGGTACGAAGGGACTCCATCGCCCGAGCCAGCGCCGCGTTCGCCTCGCGCAGTTCCTCAAGGGTGGCAATCATGGGGTACATCACGGCGCTCGGGCCACACGCGCTCGCGCGCAGTATGGCGCGCAGCTGCACATGGAACACGTCGCGGTGCGTCAGCAGATAGCGGATCGACCTGTTGCCGAGGAACGGGTTGGCCTCGAGAGCCAACCGCCCGCGCTGCAACTTGTCGCCGCCGAGATCCAGCGCGCGGATGACTGCCCGCGAACCTGCGCCAAGCTTCGCCGCCGCCTTGGCGGCCTCGGAATAGGCGACCGTCTGCTCGGCTTCACCGGGATTAGCCTCCCCGCCTAGCCAGAGATATTCGCTGCGGTAGAGTCCGATGCCCTGCGCGCCGTAGGATGACAGGTCTTTGATCGACACGCCCGGCTGCATGTTCGCGCACAGCCTCACGGACGGCGCGGCGGCACCCCTTGCATCCACATCGTCCCTCTCAATACGCGCGAGCAGCTCCTGTTCGCTCTTCGCGTGGCGGTCGAAAGCGGCACGCGTCTGCGCGTCCGGGTTGACGGTGACGACGCCAGTAGAGCCGTCCAGCAGAATGATGTCGCCCGCCTGAACGCGGGACGTGATGTCGCCAAGCCCCACCACCGCCGGAATCCCCAGCGCGCGGGCGAGCAGAGCCACGTGCGACGTGGCGGAGCCGCGGTTCGTGGCGAAGCCGAGGATCAGTTCGCGCGGGAAAGTTACGGTCTCGGACGGAGTGAGGTCGTCTGCCACCACAATTACGGGGTTTGTGACGTGCTCGAACGCCGAATCGCCGCATCCCAGCAGGATTCGCATCATGCGGGACTCGATGTCCTCGACGTCCCGCTGGCGTTCGCGGAGATACTCGTCCTTCATCTTCGCGAACATCGCGCGGAAGTCGTCCGTCGTACGGCGGATTGCGGCCTCGGCGTTGAGATGCTCGTCCCGGATCCGACGCTCCACGGCGGAATTGGCCATGGGGTCTTCCAGAAGGAGCAGGTGATTGGCGAGAACGTCGGACGCGATGCCGTCCGCATCGGACTTGAACTTCGCGGCCAGCTCCTCGATCTGTCGGCGCGTCTCGGCAAGGGCCGCCCGATAGCGGATTAGCTCGGCCTCCACGTCGGCATCGGAAAGGACGTACTCCGGAACGGCGAGAGCGCTGCTTTTGGAATAGAGGAACACGGGCCCCACTGCAAAGCCGCGGGACGTGGCAAGGCCGGAGACGGAAACCGTCGCCGACGCCGCGCGCCCAGATGGCGCGTCCGTGTTCGGGTAATCGCTCACTGTTCGTCAGGGATGTCGAACTTGCGGGAGACCAACGCCTCCAGCTCCTCCAGCACCTCTTTGGCCTGCGGCCCCGAGGCCGTGACCTTGAGCGTGGTTCCGCACACGGCCTCAAGCGTCATGAGCGCCATTATGGACTTTCCGCTCACCACGTTGCCGTCCTTCTCCACCTCAACGTCGGCGTTGTAGCGCGAAGCGATCTTCGCGAACAGACCAGCCGGCCGCACGTGCATGCCGTACTTGTTCTTGAGCGTGAGTTCTTTTGTCAGTTTGTCGTCAGCCATTAGGCCCTCCCGTCTGTCTGTGCACCGGCGGCCTCGGCACGGGCGCAGATGCGCGAGTCAAGGTCCTTCACGGCGTCATAACCGCTCGCCAACAGCTTGTACTGCTGCGCTGCGGTTTCAATCAGGTTCACCAGGTCGCGACCGGCCGAGACCGGGATCGTGATCTGCGGCACCTCCACGCCGAGGATCGTCCGCGTGCGGCGTTCCTGGCCGGTGCGGTCGAGTTCGCCGTTGACGTCCTCCATGCGGCGAAGCGAGATGACGAGGTCGATCCTCTTCTCGCCGCGCACTGCCGTCACGCCGAACACCTTCGGTACGTTGATGATGCCAATTCCGCGTATTTCCATGTAGTTGCGCGTCACTTCGCTCGCGGATGCGAAGATCGCGTTGATTGCCACGTCCTTGCGGATGCATGTGAAGTCGTCCGCCACCAACGCGTTGCCGCGCTTGATGAGGCCAAGCGCCGTCTCGCTCTTGCCGAGTCCGGCCGCGCCTTCGATCAGCACGCCTAGACCAGCCACCTCGACGGTTGTTGCGTACATGCGAATCTTAGGCGCGCGCAGCGTTTCCAGCACGAACGTGCTCTGGTGGAAGAATTCGCGCGTCAGGAGGTCGGTGCGCATCACGGCCGCCCCCGCCGCAGCCGCCTCAGCCTCCAGGCCATCCGGCACCTGCATGCCGTTGGCGAAGATGATGCAGTAGGCACCGCGGTGGATGAGGGCCTTGACGCGCGCGATTCTTTCGCCGGACGGCAGGCTCTCGAGGTAGGCCTGCTCGGCCCGTCCGATCACCTGGAGCCGACGCCAGGCAAAACACCCGTAGAAACCAGTCAGCGCGAGGCCGGGCCGATTGCACATCGGCTCCAGCACCTCGTGCTGCAACCCCTCCCCGCCCACGACTACGTCGAGGTGCAGACGCTCACGCCCCAACTCGACAAAGTCGCGGAGCGTGAACGGCCGGGGTTCGGTCTCTTTCGCGGCGTCAGCCATCGGCCCTTCCGGCGTTTTAGTTGCGCGGGGAACCGGCGCGCGCGGCGCGCACGTTGCCCTTGCGCGCCTTCACGCGCATCTTCAGCAGCTGGCGCTCGGCGCGCGCGGCCGCGGCGTCGATCACGCTCTTGCCGGATTCGCTGAACTCCTTCGCGCCCACTGCCGTCTCGCCGAGGCGGTTAGCCACGACTTCGGCCATGTACATGTGCTTCTTCACGTCGACGTCGATCACTATCGAGATCTTCGTGACCTTAGGAAAGGCCTGCTGCAGCTTCTCCATGCGCATCTGCGCATACTCCTTGAGCGACTCGATCTTCACGTCGCTGTGGCGCATCGTAACTTCAATACTCATCTGTTTCCTCCTTGTTGGTTGGTTCTTGTTACATTCTAAAATCCTCGCCGAGGTAGAGACGGCGGGCGTCCTCGTCGTTGACAAGGTACTCGCTCGTGCCCTCGCAGAGCAGCCGGCCGTCGTACACCAGGTAGGCGCGATCCACCACGTTGAGCGTCTCGCGCACGTTGTGGTCCGTGATGATGATGCCGAGCCCCTGGTTGCGGAGCCCGCGCACGATCTCCTGAATGTCGTGGACAGCGAGCGGGTCCACCCCCGCGAACGGTTCGTCCAGCATCAGGATCGACGGACGCCGCACGAGCGCGCGCGCAATCTCCAGCTTGCGCCGCTCGCCACCGGAAAGCGTGTACGCCGGCTGCTTCGCCACCTTCATCAGGTCAAGCGTGGAAAGAAGCTCCTCGCAGCGCGCCATGCGGTCTGCCCGCTTCATGTCCAGCGTCTCGAGGATCGCCATCACGTTGTTCCACACGCTGAGCTTGCGGAACACGCTCGCCTCCTGCGCGAGATAGCCAAGCCCCCTGCGCGCGCGCTGGAACACCGGCAGACGCGTCACGTCCTCGCCGCGGAAGGTCACGCTTCCCTCGTTGGGCTTCACGAGGCCCACGATCATGTAGAACGTCGTCGTCTTCCCCGCGCCGTTGGGTCCAAGCAGGCCCACGATCTCGCCGCACCGCACTTCCATCGACATGCCGTTCACCACCGTGCGGTCGCCATACGACTTCACCAGCCCCTTCGCGACGAGGTCGGGGGCCTTCTCGCTTTCGCGCGCCATTTCCGTCATGGCTCTGATTACGGGGTCGTCCATCTCTTGCGCACTCCGCCTACTTCCCCTGCTCCAGAAGTTTCTTGGGATCCTTCCCCTTCAACATGCCGCCAGGCAAGTTCACAACGGAGCCCTCCACCGACACCTGCTCGGCGTCGAGCCAGAATGTGATCTTCTTGCCCTCCACCATGCCGCCGCGCTGCGACGGGTCGGACAGCTTCGCGTTCGTGGTGTCGTCGCCGTACATCACGATCTTCGACGCCGCCTTAGTGAACACCGCCTTCGAACAGGACGCCGTGCGCGCCTCGTTCGTTATCGACACGTTCCCGATCGCAACGATGCGCTTGAGGTCGTTCGTACCGTCCAGAAACACGAAGAGTCTGTCCGCATGCATCTGGTACTGCTCGTCGTCCACGAACACGTTGCGATCGAAGAGGATGATGCCCTCCTTGCGATCGTAGTCCGTACGCTCACTCGTAATCACGGCATCACGCCCCGTACGCGGAGCGTTGACTTTTACCTTTGCCTTCTTATCTGACTTCTTGTCCTTTTTGTCCTTGCCGGGCTTGTCCTTGCCTGACGCCGATACTTCCTGCTTCTTCTCCTCTGCTTCGGACTTTGCCTTGGCTTCCGCCTCCGCAGCGGCCTTGGCAGCCTCTTCCTTGGCTTTCCTCTCGGCCTCGGCCTTCGCATTTGCTTCCGCCTCCGCAGCGGCCCTGGCGGCCTCTTCCTGTGCCATCCTCTCGGCCTCGGCCTTCGCTTTGGCCTCAGCCTCCGCAGCGGCCTTGGCGGCCTCTTCCCTTGCCTTCCTCTCAGCTTCGGCCTTCGCTTTGGCCTCAGCCTCCGCAGCGGCCTTGGCGGCCTCTTCCTTGGCTTTTCTCTCGGCTTCGGCCTTCGCCTTGGCTTCCGCCTCCGCGGCGGCCTTGGCGGCCTCTTCCTTGGCCTTTCTCTCAGCTTCGGCCTTGGCCTTCGCCTCGGCTTCCGCTTTCGCGCGTTCCTGGGCTTCCGCAGCGGCGGCAGCAGCCTTGGCGCGCGCCTCCATGTCGGCACGATTGCGTCCGTCGGGACGGCGCAGCATCACGTCGTCGGGATTGACGGTCTCCTTAGCGGGTGCTGGCGACGGTATGATCAAGTCCGCCAAATCAACAGCGCCGACGGTCGCCACGCAGGCTACACAGATTGCTATAAACGAAAGATGTTTCATTTCTTAATGAGTCTCCCAGGGTTGATCTTTCCGCCTTTGGTACGTATCTCCGACTGCGAGAAGATCTTGATGAACTCGCGTGTCAGCGAAAAATAGATGCCTCTCCCCTTCACCGTGGCATCGCCGTACAGCATGTCGGCGTTGCCATCCACCCAGCCGGTCTTAGTCGCACGGTCCACAAGGCAGTTCTCGGCGTCAAGCCGCGCCGTCCTGTTCGTACCGGTCGCGTCAAACTGCTCAAGGCGGATTTTCTCCGCCCAGATGTAACTTGAATCGGAGAAGATCATGGCCCGCGCGGCCGTGATGCGCGACTTGGCCGTGCCGTCTGGATACGATTCGAGCACCATGGACACGTTCTCGGCCGGTGCGACGACCTTCTTCGCACACTCGGCAAACGCCGCCCTCAGACGCAGCATGTCGGAGTCGTCGGCCCGCTCCGCGAGCCAGCGTTCGCTTGAGAACGCAGCCACCGCCGCGCCCGCCGCCAGCACGCCCGCCGCCCACACGAGGAATCTATGCGCTTTGCCTGCCATTTCCGTTTTCACCCTCGCACAATTCCATGTATCGCCAGCAGTTTCTTCCACAACGCCTTCACGTCCTTGAAGGCGATCGCGTTCGCCGCGTCGGAAAGAGCCTTCTTCGGGTTGACGTGCGTCTCCATGAACACGCCGTCCACGCCCGTCGCCACGGCCGCGCGAGCGAGCGCGGGCGCGTACTTGCCGTCGCCGCCCGATCCCGTGCCGAGACCGCCCGGACGCTGCACCGAATGCGTCGCGTCGAAGATCACCGGATAGCCGAGGTCGCGCATTATCAGCAGCGAGCGCATGTCCGCCACGAGATTGCGGTAGCCGAAGCTCGCCCCTCGCTCGCAGAGGACGATGCGCCGATTGCCCGTGGACTCGATTTTCTTCACGACGTTCGCCATGTCCTCGGGGGCCATGAACTGCCCCTTCTTCACGTTCACTACGGCACCCGTCTCGCCCGCAGCAACCACGAGGTCCGTCTGCCGCACAAGGAACGCGGGAATCTGCAGCACGTCGCACACCTCCGCCGCGCGCGCGCACTGCCAGGGCTCGTGTACGTCCGTCAGCACCGGCACCTCGAACGTCTCGCGGATCTCGGCAAGTATGTCCAGCCCCGCGTCGATGCCGGGGCCGCGGAAGGAATCCACGCTCGTGCGGTTCGCCTTGTCGAAGCTCGCCTTGAAGACATAGTTGACCGAAAGGTCGTTGGCGACCTCTACGAGACGCGCCGCGAGATCGAGGGCCATTCGACGGCTCTCAATCACGCACGGGCCCGCGACGAACGTCAACGAACCATCGCCGAACGCCACACCGCGATCGACATCTATTTGCCGGACTTTATTCATGTAGCTGATATTCCTTGCCGAATATTATACCAAAAAAATGCCGTCCGTGCAGTCACCATTTCCCAAATGTGCGAATCTTTAAATTGCGGAACTCGACCGTACCGCCGTGCGGCTCTAGGACAATGCGCCCCTGCAACTCGGCGTCATCGCGTTTTTTCCTGTCCACGATCTTCCCGTCAAGCCAGTGCGTGACAGGTTTCCGGCGCGCGACGATGCGCACCGTCTGCCACGCAAGAGGATCCTTCGCCTCGGACGGCAAAGGCGTCAGCGGGTAGGCGAGCGACGTGTCGACGTTCGTCTCGGCGTTGTGGAAGTACAGGATTTGGCCCGACGCCCCAGGAGACAGACGATAGTCGACCTTGAGGTCGAAGTCCGTGAAGGAATCCGCCGTTCGGATGGCGTCCGCCCCGGCAGATGCCACGAGCGCGTCGTTCGTTGCACACCACCCGCGCGCCGTGAAGTTCGAGCTGCCGGCCGACACGTCCACCCAGCTGTTTGTGAGAGACTCTCCGTCCCAGAGAAGAATCCATCCCTGAACCTCCTCTTCGGGCGTCAACATGTTGGGTGGCGGCTCCCTCCTGAACAGTGCGCACCCGCACAGTCCAGCGAACACTACAGAAACAATAACCAATCTAGGCGTTTTCATGGGGATAGTATATCACAAAAAGACGCAGCGCGCGCACGACAGCCGTCAGGGCGCATCTCCGTTTTTCACCCATGCGTATTGGGATTTGGAAACAACCAAGACAACTTTCAAGAACAACATTGTCCTGCGGACACACCTTGAACATTCAGAATCGTGGCAGTTTGAGAATCGGCAAATGGGCGCGGGCGAGTTAGCCCGCGCGCCGAAGGCCAGTTGTTTCAAATAGTTGTTTCCAATCTTCAGAAGACTCGGCGGTGAATTTCGCAGATGCATCCCAGCCGTCAGACCCATCAAGTCTCCCATCCACCTTTCTACAGCACGTCAACACCTTCAACGAACACCTCTTTGCGCGGAGGTGGCTTTAGATCCAGGTCACGGAGAACGGAATCGACAAGTTCTACCGAGAAAGTCCAGCCATGTTTGATCTTTGATTTGTCCACTGCACCTTTGAGTGTCATACGATGTCGGTCGATAACATCTTCGTGCGCCTTAATGCACAGAGATTGCCCTGTGTGAGTTTTCCAAATTGCCGTTTTCCCACTTGCAACAGGTGGATGTCGTAACATGTCTGGATAAAATGTGCTCCACATTGAAAATCGGTCTCCAAACTTTTCTTTGAACGCTTCAGTCATATTTTCAACCTCGGTCAAAACTTCCTCGTCGCTCATTTTCTCCTGTGGCAAAGAATAGAGCCTTATGCTGTAAAGACCATGGTTTATTCTTGAGTACCGCAATTTGGCGCGGGTACAGAGGCGAAACGGCCGCTTTAACTGGACGACAACTTCCATGTTGCAGTCGTCATCCAGAACAACGGAATCGCGTGCTAAATTAATAACGCGCCCAAGTGCAAAGCCACAAAGCGATTCAATCCTCATTTCACGATTAATCGGAAATCTGAGCGATACAGGAGGATTTGGAGAAGAACTTGGAACGGCACCTTCTGGAATCTCAACCTTGCGGTATGTTATGGTCTTGGCCTTTTCCACGGCCTCACGAATTGCAATCCGTTTTCGCTTTTCTTCGGCAATCCTTTTCTGCTTTTCCTCTGGGGATTCACCTGTACGACCGGCAAGTTTCGTGCCTTCACTCGGCTTCGTTACATGTTTTCTAGGACCATATACGTGACTTCTATGGTAAAAGGCATACGTAGTATGTGCACTCAAGGCGATAATCAACATTAACTGTAAAATGAGTTTTGTCTTCATCCTTATACCTCTTGAACACTCTTTCATTAGTGGCTGAAATAACTAACCATTCGGAATGCGGGCCCCGTCTGAGCCATGTGCCAATGTCAATGTCTCCCGTACTTACCTATCTCTTCCTTGACGATGTTGTAGTAAGCGTATGGGTCGGACTTGGTAGATTCGTGTACGTGTATTTTGTTCCGGGCCCCACTGACATCCGCAATGCCCCAAAAGATGCAGTCGCAGGTGTCGTCGTATGTGCCGATGACGGCATACTCCTTCGCGCCGAGGCACCACTTCACGCGCCTGCGCCATTCATTCGCGTCCACACGCGCCCACTCCTTCGGACCCACGCCCGAGTTCGGTGCGACGAAGCGCGCAAGGTCGGTGGAACCTGCGGACATGTTGCGATACCCCCAGCCGTCGGTCGGCGTCGGAACGATCGGATCGTTCACCTGACACGTGCCGATCCTGAACTTCGCGAGCCAGCATTTCTCGTTTTCAGGCGTACGCTCGAAATGGCTCTTGAAGTCCTTGCCGGGAAGGAAGATCGTCAGCATCGGACGGTCGTCGCCGAATCCGTACTTGCGGTAGTGCCTGTCCTGCGCAAAAGTCTCCCACACGATCTTCGCCTTTTCGTTCCAGTACTTCATCGTGTGGGCGTGCGTGTTGCCCATGAAGATGAAATACTGCATGTCAAGTTCCGCCGCAGCCTTGGCGACATTCTCCAGCATCGGCCAGTGGTGCGCCTTGAACTGATCCCATTGCGAGGGATTGGTGAAGTCCACGCCGACGACGTTTATTCCAGCCTCTTTGATCTTCCTCATCTGATCCCGCGCAAAGGCGTAATCCCGATAGTCGTGCTTCGTATCCCATTCGCCGTTTGCAAGGAACTTCGTTCCCTTGTCCGCCCCGTGGCAGCACACCATGATGTATGTGACCGGCACAGGTGCCCCTGCGGAATTTAACATGGCAACAGTCCGCGGGAGAAGCCTCCCGATGTTCCCGAAGATGTCGTCACCGAAACGCGCGCGGGTGAATGGCACCGGCTTTGTCGTGATGACATTCGCCCCGACGCTGCGCCCGTACTTGAACTTACGCGTGAGGTGCCCCTCGGGCGTAAGACATTCGGGCGGGAGTCCTGGATCCGCCACGCTGAGAAACGCATTGACTTTCATCGGCCCCTTGGAATCTGAGAGCCGTCCCGTTTCCCGCAGGATGCGATGACACTCCGCAGCCGTGTAGAACGCCGGGTCCACGAAACGGAAATCCTCCGCGATCGGCGCACCCTTGGCGCGGAGTTCCGACAAGGTTTTCTCAAGGGTTTTCAGGACAAAAGGATAATGCGTGCAACCGAGGATGATCGCCCTTATCGGCGCGGCATTGCCGGAAACGCGGTACCGCTCCACGAGCGAAACCAGGTTTGACCGCGCAATCGCATCCGCCTCGGACGTTCCCGCCTCCACTGCGTCTGCAAGCCCCGCACATCCCTGGTTGAGAACTGTAACGGTACTTGTCACGCCTCTCGCCTTCAACTCGGCGCGGATGGTCCGCTCATACGCGCCGGACGCAATCGTGCCGGGAGTCGCCATCACGCCAATGGCAAACGGCGCGGAATCGGATTTGGCGGCAACGGAATCAAGCGTGGCCCGGACGCCCGCCTCGATCACGCCTACGACCTGTGTGCCGTCACCGACGGACGCAAGGTATCTGCGCACGTCTTCCAGACCCCATGCCGTCGCGGTGTTGCAGGCGATGACGATGATCTTCGCGCGTTTCTTGGTTCCGCCTGGCGTCAGTTCCCTGTCATAGCGATAGTAGTTCGTTGCAAGGAGGAACTTGGCGTCGTTGAGTATCAATTCACGAAGATAGTCGCTCTTCCCCTCCGCCGCATAGTCGCCGTATGGCATGTTGGCCTGATCGCCGAAGTACGTGAAATTCTCGTGTGCGAGGTCAGGTACGCCGTCCGGACCATACTCGCCCGTGGCGTTGTTGACTTGATCGACGTCCAGCATCCGCTCAAGGACGGTCAACCCGCCCAGTCCCGAGTCAAACACGCCAATCGGCGCATCGTCCGCACCAAACGCCGCTCCGCACGACATCGCGACAGCGAACAGTAAACGAATCATCCTTTTCATCTTATAACTCCCTTCGTAGCCCCTTGCACGCGTTCGGCGCAGGCTCGCCACGTGAAATCGGAAAGCATCCAGGCACGTCCACGTGCGCCCATCTCCGCCAGCTCGGCACGTGAACGCGACGCGCAGTCCTCAAGCGCCGCGCGCAGGGATGCGGCATTGACGTCAGTCCACCAGCCGCAGCCATGCGTCTCCAGCCCTTCCCACGGCGCGCCCTTCGTGGTAATCGCGGGCGTACCGACCACGAGCGCCTCGGCCACCGCGAACCCGAAGTTCTCGCTGTGCGTGGGCAGTACGAGCGCATCCGCACGCCGCATTTCGGCCAGTTTCTCCGTCCCAGTCTTCACGCCAAGGAACGTCACGCGGTCGGCAACTCCGAGTCGTCGCGCCAGCCGCTCGTAACGTGCCCACGCGCCATCCACGTCGGGTGCGATGACGCGCAGGAACGCATCGGTGGGCAACGCAGCGAGCAAAAGGTCGAGACCTTTCAAAGGATGGAGCCGGCCCACGAAGAGAAAAGATCTCGGACCGTCGTCCGTGCGTTTCGGCGGCAAGTCCGGAATATCCGGATGATCCGGAATATCCGGAATATCCGGAGTGAGCAGATCGTCGATGCCCATGCCCACCACTTCAAGGCGCTGCGCGCCACGTACCCACCGTTTGACCGCAGCCTTCTCCGTTTCCGTCGTCACGAGGATGCACGCAGCGCGGCGCATGTAATGGCGCTCGATCGGTGAGACGAGTGCCTTCTTCCACGCACTGTGGCGGAGCGCCGCGGGATTCAAACACCCGTGCGGCACGCGCACAAGCGGCGTGCCGGCACGCAACGCGGCGTGGCACGCGCGTAACACGGGCGGCGTCCACATGGAGTGCACGAATACAACATCCGACAGCCGACAGTCGGCAACCGTGCAGCTTGGTGACACCGATACCTCGCCGCCCAGCGCGCGCTGCTCTTCAGCGAGGCGCGTAGCCGCCGCCGCGATGCCGTTGGCCGGATCGCCCAGCCCTGGTACGACGTGGAGTATCTTCACAGCGTCACCCCCACTTTCGGCCAGGCCTGCAGGATGCGCCCGAGGTTCTCCGCGCGCGTCATGCCCGCGAGCGCCATGTTGCGCGACGCGCCGAACGTCTCCGCCGTCACGAGCCCCTGCCGCGTGTAGACGGGCACGAGCCCGCGCGCGCGCAGGGCGGCGTCGAGGGATGGCGTGCCGCGCCCGAACGGATACGCCGCGAGACGCGGCGCGCGGCCCGTCCAGTCCGTCAGCGTCCGCTGCGCGCGGTCGAGCTCGTCGAGCACCTCCGCCTCCGGACGATGCGGCGCGCTGGGATGCGTCCAGAAATGGTTTTCCACCGTCACGAGGGGATGAGCCGCCAGCTTCCGCACACCCGCCTCGTCGAGAAGACGGCGCGGATGTACCCGCCCCGCCCACGCCGCATCAACGCGCGCATACCGCTCTTCCGCCGGGAGCGCGTACCACGGATGCCATTCGGAATCGGACAGCAAGTTCCACAGATTGTCGGTCCACACCCACCCGCGCGCCGTCTCGCCGGGCGCGATGAACACGCTCGCCGGCGCATTGAAGCGTTCAAGGACGGGAAGCGCGTCCGCCGTCTCGCACCACCCGTCGTCGAAACTAATCCATGCGCAGTTTTCATCCGCAGCGCGCCCAGCAAGCACATCCTCCGACGAGACGAACCGAAAGCCCCATTTCTTCAGTGCGGCAAGTACGCCCTCCACCTCTTTTGCAGGCGAATCGTGGAACACGATCGGCAGGATGGTTCCCGGCACGCGGCACCGCGCACATGCACGCCGACGCGCCCCCGCAAGGGCGTACGCCACGGCCACGCACCAGCCGACCTGTCGGCGGAACCTCATGCCGTAGCCCACTCCATTTACTGTTCCTTCCTTTCTAACGTCATTTTCCTCGGCTCCCCCAAGACACACGAATGAAACGCCAGTTCATACGCAGATAGGCATAAAGTCGAGAAAAGAATCCCCGACCCCAACGTAATGAGAACGTACACTCAAGCTTCGGGCGAAAAGGCCTCAACTTGTAGTCGTACATGCCGACACCAAAATCAAAAGAGCCACCTCCTGCACGGGCTAACTTATCAAGACAAAGAACATGCAAATAGGTGTTCCATCTTGTGTCTTGATAAAGCATAAGCCAACATAGCACGCTTTTATGATACTTAAGCAGTATAGCAATGGACATAACCTCGTCACCATCGCTTACTGACAACACCTCGCAAATGCCGCTTTCGTAAACCCGGCGAATGAACTGCAACATCGTCTCGTCTATGAACTTTGTATCGCGCCACCCTTTTCTGCGCATAAGGTCACGCAACATGACAATCTGATCCTCAGGAAAAGGAGTGTCGGCTTGTAAAGAATAGACTGACACTCGCGCCGAGGCCGCCTCCCGCTGACAATACGCGATTTTGTTACGATCCCTGCTGCGAAGATGTCTTTGCCCTGAACTGAAATCCTCTGCGTGCGGAATCTCAAACCACGGATAAGCATGGTCACGATAGACAAGGGGCCCTCTCAAGAAAACGCTAAGATATCCCAAAGCCTCTGAATAACGCCGGATTTTCTGAAGGCAAACAGAACGGACGCAACGATCCGCAATTATGGCTTCAGCCAGTTCCTTGAATGCAAAATGATTGTTATACCCGCGCTCGTAGATGGCATCGCCGCAGTCTGAATGTTCGTCATTTATGAAACGCAACATCCCATGATTGTCGAGGAACGTAGGCATGATGACCGGACTTTCCTCTTCGAGGCCGATCCAAAGCATCAAGTACAGGCGATTGCCTGCGCGAGATGCAAGCAGCGACTCCCATGCATTTCGGCACCAGTCAAGTGATTGAAACACCGAAACATCAGAAATATCCTCCAACTTCCGCCATGCGGAAACAACATTGTCGGAAAAGGCATCAAAAACTCTAACCATTTGACTCTCCTCTCTCCGCCAGCGATTCGCCAATGGCCTTTAGCATCCTGTCCGCAATGGCAGGCGCTCCCACGATGCGCATGACAAGCCGAGCATTTGCGCCATGCTCAGCGGCCATTTCCGGTGTATCAGCATACCGCATCATCGCCTCGGTAAGAGACTCAACGTCTCCTGATTTCACGACAAAGCCATTTCTCGGAGTGTCCGAAACAAGCTCCGAAGCCCCCACCCTGTCGCCTACTATCATCGCCATTCCCATGGCAGCCCCCTCCACGAGCGCTATGCCCCACGCATCACGCCGACTCGGTAATACGATCACGTCGCAATCCGAAACAGCCCCTGCCACGGCGTCCGGCGCGACGACGCCCAGCATTTCAACGCCATCCATGCCTGCAAAAAGGTCCCTGAGAGGTCCCTCGCCGACTATCTTCAAGGATGCGTCATGGTGCACGGACCTCACCGCAGAAAATGCCGCTGCCAAGACATCAACCGCTTTGTGCGCCATCAATGCTCCGACAAATGCGAAACGGATACCTTCGTGGCTTTTCCTAGCATGCAAGGCGTCAGCGCTTATCGGCGGCATTGCGTATGCACTCCATTCAAGCTTTTGGCGCCGCACGCCCAATGCCGCAAACTGCTTCATGGCAAGATTCCCAATGCAGAACATCTTTAGCGCATAGCGATTCACGGCCATCGCAAATACTTTGCGAACCGGCCAAGAACGCAACCTGCACATAGACCGCTCCACAAACGCAAACCAAGGACGCCGAAATGCAATGCACCAAAACACGAGCCGCCAGCTTATTCCATCTGAAAACGAAGGCACCAACTGAATGCGATCGGTGAAATCAGGTATCTGCCTGCGTGCAGAGCGAATTGTCTCAGCAAAAAGCTCATGTTCCTCAAGCGGCCGCTCTCTCCAGCCAATCATCTTACGGTATGCATCGTATTTCCTGAAATAGCATACGACCACATCAGCGCCGGATGTTCGAAGCGCATGAACAAGCGCAGACTCGTTAACGGTCGGGAAAGGTGTCCACCAGCAGATCTTCATCGGCGCGCAATCTTGTACCACCAGTAGCCGAGCACTTCCTTCCACATCGCGGAAGTGGCCGCGAACGCGTTGACGTCGGGGAAAATGCCGATTCCGGAGGACTGGGCGCGGTTGATTGTACACTCGTAGTCGCAGGCCGCCGGCACGATCTCCAGATTCGGGGCGTAGCGCCGGTACATGAGAAGCGCACGGCGCATGTGCCAGGCACTCGTGACAAGCAAGACCTTCGGATGGTCGCGGTCCTTGAGGCGTTCGGCAACGAACTTCGCGTTCTCCTCCGTGTTGCGCGACTCGGCCTCGGCGAGGATTGCATCTCGCGGCACGCCGAGGTCCATGAGAAACGGCACCTCGGTATTGTCGCACCCTTCGCCGCTCGGCACGATCAGCGGCGCCTTGCCGGCCTTGAATATCCGCGCGGCATGCCACGCGCGGTCGGCGGCGGCGCAGAGATTCGGGTAGGGGCAGGCGTTCGTCGCCGCGCTCATGCCGCCGCCGAGGAGGATGACCGCGTCCGCCTGCGGCAGCACGTCCACGGCCTCGGGTGCGAACTCCGACTCCATCGATGCGCCGAATAAGTCGGCGACAAGCGGCATCGACCAGAACCAGAACCACGCGACGGCGGAAACGAGCAGTCCCACGCACGTCTTGCGGCGACGGATGCAGGCGAACACGAGTCCCGCCACCATGAGCAGCATACCGATGGCGAAAGGATTGACCATCGCCCAGACAATCTTGTTCAGGTAGTACATGGCCTACACCTTCGTCACGTCGAAACTGCGGCTCACGCACGCGCGGGCCGCCGCGAGGTCGGCAAGTTCGCCTGCGGCGATGAACTGGACAATGAGGTTGCCGATCGCCGTGCCCTCGGTGGGACCGGCGAACACCTCAAGGCCCGTCGCCTCGGCGGTGAGCTTGTTGAGGTAGCCGTCCTTCGAGCCGCCGCCCACGATGTTGACGGAAGTGTAGGTCTTGCCCGTGAGCTGCGCGAGGTTCTGGATCATCTTCGCGTAGCAGCCGGCGAGGGAGGCGTAGACGCACTGCATCAGCTCGCCGACGGTGGCGGGCTTGACGTCCGCCGCCGCCTGGACCTCGGCGATCATCGAGGCGGGCGCGAGGAAGCGCGTGTCGTTCGCGCTCACGCGTCCTGCGAACAACGTAGCCGCCTTGGCCGCGTTCTCGAGATCGGCGAAGGAGTACTTCTTCCCCTTCTCGTAGTCGGAGAGCGTCCAGGTCGCCGTCGTCTCCTTGCCCTCCACGTAGTCCACGCCGTTCAGCTCGCGGCGGATGGACTGGATCATCCAGAGGCCCATGATGTTCTTGAGGAAGCGGAAGCGGTACCACGCGCCGCCCTCGTTCGTGAAGTTCGCGGCCTTCGCCTCGGGCGTGGTGATCGGCTCGGCGTTCTCCACGCCGAGGAGAGACCACGTGCCGCTCGAGATGTACACCGCCTGGTCGTCGCGCGCGGGGACGGCGAGGAAGGCGCTGCCCGTATCGTGCGTGGCGGGCAGGACGACCTGCGCGTCGAAGCCCACTGCGGCCTGTACGGCGGAGGTGAGTCCACCCAACGTCGTGCCGGGCATTTCCAACTTGCCGAAGATACGGCGCGGGAGGCCGAGCTTGTCGATTACCTCCCAGTCCCAGTCCTTCGCACGCGCGTTGATGAGGTTGCCCGTCGTCGCGTTCGTGTATTCGTTCGCCATCTTGCCGGTGAGGACGAAGTTCAGGTACTCCGGCACCATCAGGAGGCGTTGCGCCTTCTCGATCTGCTCGGGATGCTCCTTCTTGAGCGCGGCGAGCTGGTAGATGGTGTTGAAGAGCATCTTCTGGATGCCGCAGCGGGCGTATAGCTCGTCGGCGGAGATCGCGGCGTCCACAAGCGCGTCCGCGCCCTCCGTGCGCGCGTCGCGGTAGGCCACCATTTCCGAGCAGGGCAAGCCCTGCTCATCAAGGAGAATGAAGTCCACGCCCCAGGTATCGATGCCGATTGTGGCGGGAATCTTGCCGATCTCCTTGCACTTCGCGATGCCCTGCAGCACGCTGCGGGCGAGCGCCTGGTGGTCCCAGCAGTCGTGTCCGTCCTTGCGGATCTGCGAGTTGTCGAAGCGGAACACCTCCTCGAGAATCATCTTCCCGTCTTCAAGGTGGCCGAGGATGTGGCGTCCCGAGGACGCCCCGATGTCGATTGCGAGATGGTAGGTCATTGTTTCTCCTAGATTTGGATGACGCTATAGTTTACCATAATCTCGCCGATGAGGGGTGGTCTTTCGGCGAAATCTCCCCACACGGAAATATGCCCTCACGTTTCTAAGATTCTTTATTCGCGGACCGTCAGATTGTTACGCGCGGCAAGCGGGTTCCAGTCGAAGCCCACGTCGTGCACGTAGCTGAGCTGGAGCAGATTGCACAGGATCGACGCGCGCGCGCCCACTTCCGCGCGGGAATTGGGCTGCTGGCGCGTCTTGACGCAGTTCACGAGATCGGCGGGGTGGTTGAG
The DNA here is from genome assembly GCA_902802945.1 of uncultured bacterium. GTDB lineage: Bacteria > Verrucomicrobiota > Kiritimatiellia > RFP12 > UBA1067 > RUG572. Next base: position 41,866 of record CADCOC010000077.1, read on the forward strand.
CGACTTGTAGAGCTTGATCGGCGCCTTCTTGAGGTTGAAGTGCTTGACCGCCTTGTTGACCGCGTCCAGCAAACTCCGGTCGGAAAACTTGCGCTGGCGGGGATTCCACATCGCGATCTTCTGCGCGCCGGGCAAGTCCCCGGTGTTGAAGCGCTTCAGCTCCTCGACGGGCAGCTGCTGGATGTTCTTCCCGAGCCACACGGCGAAATGACCGCGGTCAACCGCCACCGCGCCTTCCGTTCCGTAGAACACATCCACGTAGTCCATCTTGCGGTGCGGCACATGGCGAATCTCCGCGCCGTTGCCGAAGACGAGCCGCGCGTCGGACTGGCGTCGTCCGCCGTCGCGCGGATCCGCAGACGGCGGCAGGTTTGACTTCACAACTTTCACGGGGCCGCTCTCGTCCATGCCGAGCCCCCACTGCGCGATGTCGAGGTTGTGCGCGCCGAAATCGCCGACGCCGCCCATGCCGAAGTAGTCGTGCTCGCGCCAGGCGGGGAAATGCCGATGCACCCCACGCGGAGCCAACCGGTCGGAATACTTGACGAGCGGGGCGGGACCGCACCACATGTCAAAGTCAACGTCAGGATTCGGTGCACACTCCCTCGCGGCGTTTGCGGGATTGTAGAAACCGCTGGGTGGACGGGAGGGGCCGCCAAACACCGCGTCGACCCTCTTCACGTCGCCAATGAAGCCGTTGCGCACGATCTCGCACGCCACGCGGAACTCCATGCCGCTGCGCTGCATCGCACCGGTTTGCAAAAGCCGTCCCGTCTTCTTCGCCACGGCCATGATCACCTTGGCTTCGTTGACGTTGTGCGTAAGCGGCTTTTCGCAATAGACGTCCTTGCCCGCCTTCATCGCCTCGACGGCGAGATAGGCGTGCCAGTGGTCGGGCGTGGCGATGCACACCATGTCAATCGACTTGTCCGCGAGGATCTCGCGGTAGTCGGCCACGGCGCGGCACACGTCCTTCGGGACGCCGAGCTGCGGGTTCTGCGCGTAGTAGTCGTTGACGACCTTCGTGCGGTTCTCGCGACGAGCCCTGTCGCAGTCGCAGACAGCCGTCACCACCACGTCCTGGCCGAGGAACTGGTGCAGCAGATAGCGCCCTTGGGTGCCCGCGCCTATCAAGGCCATCGTGGTGCGTCCGAGCGCGTTGCGTCCGCGCGCGATGTACGGCGCGGCAAATGCGGTAGCCAGCCCGCCCTTGACAAAGGCGCGCCGGGAGAGATGTGTCTGTATGTTGTTCATATTTGACCTCGAAGTTTTTACGGCGAGAAGTTTATCAAAACCCCTGCCGTTCGTGCAAGCCGGAACGGTGGGAAACGCCGGAACGCGAGAATTGCCTTTTCACAGCAGCACCTGCTCGAAGCCGAGACGGTCCAGCGTCTTGCAGAAGCGTTCGCCCGGTAGGCCGTTGGACCGGTAGAAGTTCAACACCTTTTCGATAAACGAGAGAACGCTCTCTTCGTCTGGCAGAAGCGACGGCACTTCGCGCCCGGCCGCGCCGGTGCGTCCCCAGTGTCCGCCAAGAAAAATCCTGTAGCCGCGTCCGCCGCCGGGCAACACCGCGCCCACGATGCCGATGTCATTCAGGGTGGGCTTGACGCAGTTGTTGGGACATCCCCCCACGCCGATCTTGAACTTGGCCGGAAGCACCACGTCATGCCATCCTTCGTAGAACCTCCGGTGAATCTTCTCGGCGAGCGAAAAGGTGTCGATCAGACCATGCGGACAAAGCGTCCCCTTGCAGGCGACAATCGGCCGCACGCGCGGTCCGGTACCGCCCACGGAAAGACCGACAGCCGCGAGCGCCACCTCAAACGACCCAACCATCGACGCAGGAACCCCAGGCACCTCCACGGACATACGCGACGTCAATATCACTTTGCCACATCCAAACCGCCGTGCGGCGGCGGCAAGCGCCTGCATCTGCTCGGTAGTCATCTTCCCGTTCACCGTGACGACACGCGCCGAGAAGGTTTCGCCTCCCTTGTTGAGGAGCCATCCGCGCCCCTTCAAAGCCTTGATCTCTTCTGCTGTGCTCATTACGCTCCAATCTTTCTCGCGACTCTAACGGTCTCCTTGCCTTTAACTTTCCTTTGACTTCTCTTATTTGCTTTCGCTACTGGGAGTCTTGGAGTTTAGGAGGCTTGGAGAATTTTGTGCGGATCACGCGCACGGGACCGATGAGACCTGAATCGCGTAGGGGGCTGCCTTTCTTCGGGCCCGCGATCGTCCACGTGCGGCGCTTCTTCTCCGGCTGCCCCGCGTCGAACACGAGGCGGTTGTACCACGTGTCGGTCACGGACACCTTCAGCGTGTTCTTGCCGGCCTTCACCGCGCCCGTCAGCGGGATGCGGTACGGCTGGCTCCAGACATTGCCGACGTTCGTGCCGTTCACCTCCACCTTCGCAAGGGACTCAACGCGCCCGAGATCGAGCAGCACGACGGTGTCCACGTCAACCTTGTCCAGCGTGAAGTCAATCGTGTAGTCGGCCGTTCCCGAAAAGGCCTTCGCCTCCGGCGTCGTGCCGAGTTCCTTCCACGGCTTCAGCGCGCCAACCGTCATTTCACCCGGCATTCCCCAACCCTCGGGGAACGACACCTTCCAGGGGCCGGTGAGTGTCATCACGTCGTTCGTGGCACTCACGACGGCGCATGGATTGAGCTTTATGCCGCGCTTGAACACCACGAAGCGTGACTCATGCGGAGCGAGCGAGAGCGAAACCCACGTGTGGCCGTCATTCACGGACGTGACCTGACCCTTCTCGGAAAGGCCCGTCTCAGGGTTCCATATCTCGACATCGCCGTCGCAGCGGAAACCGACAATGCCTGTGAATCCCTCGTTCTGCCGCGCGGGCGAGATGAAGTTCCAGTCTGCATCGTCTGAACGGCGGTGGTTCCAGACTACGCCTTCCGCGACGAGGTCCTTTGCGATTTTTTCGTTGGCAAGCACGGATTCAAGCGAACGGCCCACGTACATGTTTTTGGACGCGAAGACGGTCGTCAAACCCGTTGTCGCCTTCATCGCCGCGAGCGCCTTGTCGAAGCGCGCCTGCATCGCCGCGCCGCCGCGCAGCGTCGAGATGCTTTCGGGGAGCGCCGCGAACGCGGCCTTGGCGCCCTTCTTCACGCCGTCGAGGATATTCTCCATCGTCTCGGGCATCATACGCTTCGATTCGGGAACCCAGAGGATGCGGTACGTGACGCCGTCGGGCGTCGTCCACTCGCCCTTGTCGTTCACGGAGATGCGCGTGAGGAGCGCGTCGGGATTGCAGTAGTCGAACTTGTACCCGGCGGGGAACGGTGCTTCCTCGTGCGGCTTGTGGTCCCACTCGTCGCCGAGGTACCAGAGGACGTCGTTCGCGGGCTTGCCGGCCTCGAGCATCGTCTGGCAACGCGCGAAGTAGGCGGTGAAGTCGGGCATGAACTTCCACCACGTCTGCCCGCGCAGGAACGGCGTCCCGATGTGCGCGCCGAAGGACGTTCCCGGCGGCAGCCAGTCCGTGCGCGGGTTGTGCGTGTAGGTGTGGAACACCATGTGCGAGACGCCGCGCGCCATGTGGAGGTTCGCGACGTACTTGAGGTCGCGGAGATTTTCGTCCCACGTGAGCTGGAAGGAGGTGAGCGCCTCGGCGGCCACGCGCTTCTTGCCGTACAGGTGCGCGGCGGAGGCACAGGGATAGATCGGCTTGAAGTTGTGGGAACCGACGAAACCGCGCTCGCGCGGCTGCCAGTATTCGCACATGGGCGTGTCGGCGTATTTGTAGAAGCGCATGATGTCGCCGGGGAGGACGTCTCCGAACGACGTCTCGAAGGAGATCGTCATGCCGTTCTCGTGGCAGCGCTTCGCCATCTGCGCGTAGAAGTTTTCGGTGATGAGGTCGCCGATGAACCCGCGCCAGTCGTTGAGGAAACGCGCGGACGTCTCGGGGCTGTCAACCACGTATCCGAAGAGCGCGGGCATCCAGGTGAAAAGGTCGTATCCGAAATGTTCGCGGAACATCTTGTCGAGGCCGGGCGTCCACGTCTGGCTCTTGCACTCCCAGCTGTCCAAATGCACGTTCGCGAGTTTCCCATGTACCGCACCGCCCGCGCCGGAAAGGCGTCCGATAAAGTTGTCGAACTGGATATTCGCGGCAGCTTGCGAAAGTTTGTCGCATTCGAAGCCTGTCCCCTCCTTCGGCGCAGGGGCGTTCCGGCGCATCGTGTTGACATGCCCCACGCGCACGATCGCCCACTTTCCGGCGGGCACGTCCCACACGAACGTGCCATCCGGCTTCATGTATTCTGTGACGTTCCTTACCTTCGAGGACTTCACCCACGCCGCCTCGTTCTGCTTCGCGGGCGGGTTGCGCATCAGACTGCGAAGCGTCCATCCCGCCTGCGCCTCCCAGTCGTCGTTGCGGGCGGAGCTAAAGAGATTGATTCTGCCGAGCTTGATCGCGTGGCGGGGCTTGAGCGTAACCGTCAGCTGACGCGTCGTCGTCTCGTCGCACGAAAAGGTAACGGGGCGGTCGTCCTGCCAGTTGGCCTGCGGCATTTCACGCGTGAAGAGCGTCTTTCCGTTCACCTCGCAGATGACGGTCGTCTCGGGTTCGTAGCAGAAGCCGTGTCCGAGGCTGTTGACGCTCGGCAGCTCCACCGTGCGGATCGTGACGGGCTCCGCGAAGTCGAACGTGATCGTAGCCGTCACGCCGCCGGCGATTTGGACGGCCGTCCCCTTCGTGTGCCATGCGTCCCAGTCCGCCTTGACGTTGCTCGTGACCTTCGCGGGCTTGAGCGCGCCGACCCACTCCCCCGCCGTCGCGGGGAACGCGAGCACGGCGATGTCGCGACAGTCCCTCGGATCGGGGGCGGAGGGCGCAAGCGTGGGGAGCTTCACCTCCACGCGCTTGCCACCCTCGACGTCGATGCGCGACCAGATGAGGTGGCGCATGGCGTTCTCCGGCTTGATCCAGGGGCCGCCGCTCATCGCCCAGCCCGGGCAGTTATGCATCGAGAGCGAGAGACCGAGCCTCCGGCACTCGTCGGCTACGAAACGCATGAGCCCGTCCCATGACTTGCTCAGGCACTTGATCTGCGGCGAGACGCCCGGCCAAGGGCTGCCCAGTTGTCCGTGGAAGAGGAGGATGCCCGCGATGCCGGCGTCCTTGATCGCCTCGAAGTCGGCGGTGATGCCGAGTTTCGCGACATTGCCGCCGATTAAAAAGACATACGTCTCGGGCCGGTTCGCCGCGGACGGATTGCGGAACTCACCTTCGGGCAGCCCCGCGGCGTTAACGGATGCCGCGAATGCAATCGCAGCGGCGGTCAATATATTTCTCATTTGTGTTATTGTTGCTTAGGGATGATCTTATCGAAGGCCTTGATGAGCTCGTCTGCCATGCGCTGATAGCCGGGATCGTTGGGATGGAGCGCCACGTCGATCGAAAGATCGGCGAGCTCCGGCTCCTCGCCGCAGTTGGCGTAGAAGTCGGCGAGGGCGAAACCCTCCTTCTTCGCGATTGCGCGCACAGCCTCGGCGTACTCGCGCAGATAGTTGCCGTCCTTGGGCAGCGTCTCCTTCGGCGGGAGGTACTTGCCGAAACCATAGCTCTTGCGGGGCGTGCAGAGGATGATCTTCGCCTGCGGGTTGATCGCGCGGATCTGGTCGATCAGGATGCGGTAGTTGGCGTAGAAGGTCTTGTTCGACGTGTTGTTCTCGTAGTCAGCGAAAACGCCCGGCTTCACCCTCTGTCCCCAGTCGTTGACGCCGTGCTCGATCGTGTAGTAGTCGGCCTTCGAGATCTTTCCGTGCTGCGAGGCGACCACGCCGCCGTTCACGCCGCGGTTGATGAAACCCTTGAAGCGGAGCACGTCGAGCACGCGGTCCTGGTAGGAGCGCGTGAACCTTCCGCGCGCGTTGTCGACGTTGGAGTTGTACCAGGTGATGGAGGTGCCGAGCGAGCACCATGTGGCGTTGATCTCGCGCGGACGGTACAGCGTGTTCTTCTCAAGCGCCATCAGCGTGAAGAGCGCCACGTTCTCCCACGCCTGGTTGGAGTCGCGGTCCACCACTCCACCGATGCGTCCGCGCCCTTCCCAGTCGCACGTGTTGACGCGCTCGGTGAGCGTGCCGGGGTTCGCCTTCGGCATGAAGTGGTTCTTCTCGGTGGTGGCGTACTGCGCGATGTTGAGCGCGGTGTCGTAGAACACCTGCGCGTAGCGGCTGTCGCCCGTCGCCTGCGAGAGCTTGACGAGCCAGTCCGCGCTCATCACGTACGGACCCGGCGCCGAGTGCCGGTTCTGCACGCTGGCCCACACGCTGCCCGTCGCCTTGATGCCGAGCTTCCCCATGCGCGACGTCTTCGGGAACGGATAGTCGAACGCCTCCACCCAGCTCGCGTACATCGCCGCCGCAGACTTGGCCTTCTCCACCCACTCCTTCTCGCCCGTCAGTTCCCACAGCGCGATGTAGCTCTCGCCGAGTTCGCAGCTGGACTCGCTGTCGGGCGCCTCGAGAATCTCCGCCGGGCCGCCCCCGCAGTAACCCTTCGTGAGGTCGTGCTCGTAGAGGTAACGTGCCGTTTCCTTCGCCGTGTCCATGTAGGCTGGATTGCCGAAGTACTTCGAGGCGAGCGCGAGCGCGCCTGGAACGAGCGCGCCGTTGGTGGAGTTGGGCGAGTGGATTTCGCCGGAGTCCACCTTGATGTGCTGCCCCAGCTGTCCGTAGCGCTTCCACACCGCGACCACGCCGTCGCAGGCCTTGCGCACGGACTCCTTCCACTCTGGCTTGATCGCGACGCCGAGCGCCTCCATCTTCTGCAGCGACTGGATGCCGTAGTAGATCGTGATCGCCGTGCGCCGCATCATCGCATGGTCGCGCAGCTTGGTCATGTGCCGGAACGAGTCGCCGAGCAGTTCCCCGCGCCGGTTGATGGCGTAGTAGATCCCGCTCTTGCCGTTCATCTTGGAGATGGCGTCCCAACACAGCGCGCAGCGGCGCAGGCGTTCGGGCGTGGGACGCTCCAGCATCGGCAGCAGATAGACAGGCACGCCGTTCCAGCCGAGCTGGAGGTGTCCGAACGGGCTGTTCCCCTTCGGCAGGTTGCAATAGTAGCCGAGCCCCTTCTCCTTGTCCTCGTACCAGTGGTTGGCGTCCTCGTTGGCGAGGATCTGCTGGATCACGGTCTCTGGCTCTTCGACCTTCGCGTGGACCGTGCGCCCCGTGCGCAGCTTGCGCACGTCGAAGGCGCGCGCGAGGAACGCGTCAATGTCCTTTGCCTTGAAATTGACGACGGTTACGCCGAACGACACCGTGGTGCCCTTCTTGACGTCCGGCGCGCGGTCGCCGCAGTCCTGCCGACGCGAACGGCACATGGTATATTTCGTCGTGCGGATGCCGGGCGCGGAAAGCACGAACGTGCAGGTCTTGTTCTTCGGCGACTCGCGCACGGAGAACCCTGTCTCGCCGAGCGGCGTGGTCGGGTCGGCGAGGAAGAGGTGGCCTTCCTTCTTGACCGAATCCCAGTAGCCAACCATCGGCGCGGACGTCTCGCCCGCGAGGATGTCGATGCGCGCGTCCTTGCCGTTCTTGTTGAGGTGGTGGATGTTCGTCGTCACCACGGGACGGTTCGGCTTCCGCGGCATTTCCCAGTCGGTGATGTACGGCGCGTAGCGGACGTACGAGATGTCGAAGCGGTTGCCGTCGTAGATCGCCGCCGGGGCGAAGACGTAGTTCTTCGTGGTCCAGTTGTCCGCGACGAACTCGAAGCCCACGCCGCACTGCGGGTAATCGCGGTCCGCTGTCCACGTGAGCGTGCGGTTCGCGCCGGACACCTTCACCGACTTCACCTCCACGCGGTTTGTCTCGTTCATGCCATTGTACTGGCACACGAACGCATTCTGCGCCGCCGCCGTCAATACGCCCACCAGCGCCACCGCGCCGGACATCTTAATTTTCTTTACAAACATGACTTTTCTCCATATTTTCCTTTGGCGAAAATTATATCAAAAGCGATGTGGTTCCGCCATCATTATGCCAGCTATCCAGAAATCACGAAATGCACTTTTACTCGCAGCGGGAGATTTCGATGGCATCGATGAATACGCCGCTGTGGACAGGCGACTCCGTGCCCGTGAAGCGGCCTGGACCTAACCAGAAGTACTGTCCCTCTTCCGGCTTCCACGTGAGGACGTCGTACCACTGCCAGCCATCCTTGACGTTCTGCGCCTTCACCGAGATGGAACCGCAGTTCTTCCGCCGGACATTGTCCCAGACGCCCGTCCAGAACGCCTCGCCCTTCCCGCCCGGCTTCTTGTCCACCTTCACGTGGACGCGCACCCGGTACTTGGCGCCCGGATCGTACGCAATGCGCTTGGTGTCAAGACGCGCGGTCCACCCGTAGTGCGACGGGGTGAGCATCAGGGCCGACCCAAACATCGCAGACTTGTCCTTGACGAACTTCCCCTTGCGGATGTTGATGCTGTTCGGCATGAGGTCCCTCGCAGGGACGAGTGCCTTGTCCTGCGGCGTGAACGGATACGGCATCGCGAGGAAGCTCCGCCAGCCGTTGTCGCGGAAGGCGCACCGACTGCCGTTCTCGATCCAGCGGATATTTCCGCCCGCAGCCGCCTTGCAGTCGTACAGTTCCTTCACCATGCGCCGCGCGCCGTCGATGTCATAGCGCGAGAGGACGCGTGCCACCCATGCGCGGATGTCCGCGCACGAACGCACGGCTATGATGTAGAGCGGCGAGGCCGCGCCCATGCGGACGTTGTACGAGAGGACTGGATCGTCCTTCACTGCGGCGGCGGCCTTCGCCCAGAGGTTCGTCGCGCGTACGAGGAAGTCGTCCGGCACCTTCTGCCGGTTGCCCGCGTCGGTGTAGATGCCCCAGTACCTCGCCTCCGCGCGCCGGCCGAGCGCCTGCGCCTCCTCGAAGTACTGCCGCACGTACGGCGCCGCCGCGCCGTAGTAGCCCTCGAAGAACCGGTCGAGC